>JBBIMZ010000074.1:0-10982 GCA_037444135.1 Solibacteraceae bacterium | reverse complement strand
CATCATGTCACGTCATTCGAAATGGGCGACCATCAAACACAAGAAGGCCGCCATGGACGCCAAGCGCGGCAGACTGTTCACGCGGCTGATCAAGGAAATTACGATCGCCGCGCGCAGCGGTGGCGACCCGAACGCGAATCCGCGGCTGCGGACGGCGATTGCGGCGGCGAAAGCCGCCAGCATGCCCGCCGAAAACATCAAGCGGGCCATTCAGCGCGGCACGGGCGAGCTCGGCGGCGGCCAGCTCGAAGAGGTCACCTTCGAGGGATACGGCCCCGGCGGAGCGGCGCTGCTGGTGCGCACGGTCACCGACAACCGTAACCGGACGGTGGCCGAGATCCGCCATCTGTTCAGCAAGCACGGCGGGAGCCTGGCCGAGCTCGGCGCCGTCTCCTGGATGTTCGAACGCAAGAGCCATATCCTCATCGAACAGGAGAAGGCCACCGAGGAACAGTTGATGGCCGCCGTGCTCGAGGCCGGCGCCGAAGACATCCGCAACGACGGCAGCCACTGGGAAGTGCTGGCTCCTCCGGAGCAGCACGAGGCCGTGCTTCGGGCGCTGCAAGAGGCCGGCATCGAGCCGGCGTCGGCCGAGATCGGCCTGGTGCCGCAGAACTTGGTGAAACTCGAAGGCAAGAACGCCGCCGGCATGCTCAAGCTGGCCGAGGCGCTCGAAGAACACGACGACGTGCAGAACGTCTATTCGAACTTCGACATCGATGAGAAGGAACTGGCGGCGCTGACGGCCGACTAGCGGCGCCGGGGGCTGGCGAGATGCGCATTCTGGGAGTCGACTGCGGCACGGAGCGAACCGGCTACGGGGTGATCGACAGCGACGGCCGGCGCCACGAGCTGGTCGCCTGGGGCGTCGTGGAGGCCGGAAGCGGAGCGCCCCTGGCCCGGCGGATCCTGGAGATCTCGCACGGGCTCGAGCAGGTGCTGGCGCGGTGGGAACCGCAGGAGGCCGCCGTCGAGGAGGTCTTCTACGCCGCCAACGTCAAGACGGCGCTCAAGCTGGCCCATGTGCGCGGCGCCGTCCTGATGCTGCTCGCCCGGGCGGGACTCGCCTGCGCCGAATACTCGGCCCTCGAAGTCAAAACCACCGCCGTCGGCTACGGGCGCGCCAGCAAAGAGCAGGTCCGGAAGATGGTCGCCTCGCTGCTCGGTCTGCCCGAGCCGCTTCCCTCCGAAGACGCCTCCGACGCTCTCGCGGTCGCCATCTGCCACGCCTCCCGGGCCGCCTACGGCGCCGCGCTGCGCCGCTCCCGCCAGGAGGTGGCGCCGTGAGGTGGCTGCTCGCCCTCTGCTGCGCCGTCATGCCGGCCGCCGCCGAGGGACCGCGGATCTTCTTCTCGCGCTTCCTCGCCGGAGGCGTTCCGCCCTACGTGCAGATCACGCTCGAACGCGACGGGCGCGCCGTCTACCGCGAGACACCCGACGATCCCGATGACAAGCCGATCGAGTTCCGCCTGCGCCGGCAGGAAGTCGACGAGATCTTCGCTCTGGTCGCCAAGGTGGACTATTTCCGCAAGCCGCTCGAGTCCGGGCTGAAGGTCGCCAACATGGGCGAGAAGGTCTTCCGCTATATCGACGGCTCGGAAGTCCACGAGGTCAAGTTCAACTTTTCTCAGGACCCCCACGCGCGCCTGCTGGCGGACTGGTTCGCCCGGATGATCGAAACCGAGCAGCACTATATCAACCTCGAGCGCACGGTCCGTTTCGACAAGCTCGGCGTCAATAAGGTGCTGCTCCAATTACAGACCTCGATCGAGAAGAACCGCCTGGTGGCGCCCGACCAGTTCCTGCCGTTCCTCGACCGCGTGGCCGGCAACGACAGTTTCCTGAACATGGCGCGCGACCGCGCCGCCGCCATCGCCGCGCTGATCCGGGCCGGCAACGGCAAGGAGCAGCCTTGAAGCTCGCCCCGCTCGTGGCGGCGCTGGCCGCCGCCGCTTTCGCGCAAAGCGACGCCGGCTCGCCCCCTGCCGAGACCGAGGAGGAGCATTTCCGGCGCGTCACCTCCGAGGCCGGTCCCAGCCCCGCCGATTTCGCTCAGGCGCTCGAGGAGCATCTGGCGAAGTTCCCGGAGACGCCGCAGCGGGCCGCCATCGAACGCGCGATCGTCCAGGCCGCCATCGACGGCGGCGATCGCCTCCGCATCGTCCGCTACGGCGAGAGCGTCGTCGAACGCGAGCCGAACAACCTCATCGTGCTCGAGCGGCTGACCCGCGCGCTGCTCGACCGCGATGATCCGGCCGCGGCCGCCAAGGCCTGGAAGTTCGCTTCCCAGTTCGAGAGAGTGCTGCGCAAACTCGAACTCGAGCGCCCGCCGGAGAATCTGTCGCGGGCGCGCCTGCGCGATGAATTGGATCAGCGCTTCGGCAAAGCCTTCGTCTACCAGGCGCGGGCCAAAGGGAATCTCGGCGAGCTTGAGGAGGCCGTCAAGCTGGCGCGTAAGAGCTATGAGACGTATCCGTCGGCCGAGGCCGCGCGCGAGGCCGGCCGCTGGCTGGCGCGGCTGGGACGAAGCGCCGAAGCCATCGAGGCTTATGCCGAGGCCTTCGCGATCCCCGACGAGAACCGGACCGAGGAGCACCGCGCCGCCGACCGCCGCCGCCTCCGGGAGCTCTACTTGAAGGAACACGCCGGCGAAGCCGGCCTCGGCGAACTCCTGCTGGCGGCCTACGACCGCACGTCGGCGGCGCGGGAGGCGCGCCTGGCGGCGTTGCGTGAGCTCGATCCCAACTTCGGCCGCACGGATCCGCTCGAGTTCATCCTCCAGGGACTCGACGGGCGGCAGATGGACCTCCGCGCTTTGCGCGGCAAGGTCATCGTGCTGGACTTCTGGGCCACCTGGTGCGGCCCGTGCCGCGTCCAGCAGCCGCTCTACGAAGAGGTCATGGCGCGCTTCGCCGGCCGCGACGACGTCGTATTCCTGAACGTGAACACCGACGACAACCGCGCCCTGGTGGCGCCCTTCCTTGAAGCCAACGGTTGGAACAAGTTGGTCTACTTCGAAAGCGGCTTGCAGCAGCTTCTGAAGGTCACCTCCATCCCCACGACGATCATCTTCGACAAACAAGGCCGCCTCGCCGGCCGCCTCGTCGGGTTCGACCCGGCTCGTTTTGTCCCGATCCTCTCCGAGCGCATCCGCCGCGCGCTGGCCGCCGATTAGCCGCTAGCCGCTTTTTGTTACTCTCATCGAGTGGCGACTTTCCCCCCAAAGACTCCGGTCCGGCCTCGCGCCGGCGAAGGCGTCCGGCCGCGCTTCCGCAGCGGCCGCATCGCCGGCTTCACCGAGTCCGTGATTCGCGAGATGACGCGGCTGGCGCTCGAAGCGGGGGCCGTCAACCTCGCCCAGGGATTCCCGGACTTCCCGGCTCCGGAGTTCCTCAAAGAGGCCGCCCGCCAAGCCATAGCGGCCGACTTCAATCAATACGCGATCACCTGGGGCGCTAAACCCTTCCGCGACGCCATCGCCGCCGCCTACCGGCGCTTCTACGGGCTCGAGCTCGATCCGGAGCGCGAAATCACCGTCTGCTGCGGCGCCACCGAAGGCATGATCGCCGCCCTGCTCGCCATCACCGACCCGGGCGAGGAGGTCATCGTTTTCGAACCGTTCTACGAGAACTACGGCCCGGACACCTGCCTGGCCGGCGCCCGGCGCCGCCTCGTCCGGCTCCATCCGCCGGACTGGTCGTTCGACCCGGCCGAGCTGCGCCGCGCCTTCAACGCGCGCACCAAGGCGATCATCGTCAACACCCCGAATAATCCGACCGGGAAGGTTTTCTCGCTCGAAGAACTCCGGCTCATCGCCGAACTCTGCCAGGAGTTCGATGCGGTGGCCGTCACCGACGAGATCTACGAGCACATCGTCTACGACGGCGCGCGCCACATCCCGATGATGACGCTGCCCGGAATGCGCCGCCGTTCGATCCTCGTCAACAGCATGAGCAAGACCTACGCCGTCACCGGCTGGCGCGTCGGCTGGGTGCTGGCGGCGCCGGACCTGACCGATTCGATCCGCAAGGTGCACGACTTTCTCACCGTCGGCGCGGCCGCCCCACTACAGGCGGCCGGAGTCGCCGCACTCGCCCAGCCCGATGATTACTACGCTTCGCTGGCCGCCGACTACGCCCGGCGCCGGGAGCTGATCCTCACCGTCCTCGAGGCGGCCGGCTTTCGCTGCTACCCGCCGCGCGGCGCCTATTACGTGATGACCGACATTTCCGGCTTCGGTTTCCCCGACGACGTCGAATTCGTGCGCCACTTGATCAACGTCGCCGGCGTCGCCGCCGTGCCCGGCTCGAGCTTTTTTGACGATCCGGCGCGCGGCGCCCGGATGGTTCGCTTTTGTTTCTGCAAGAAATATGAGACGCTGGAAGAGGCGGGCAGGCGATTGAGCAGAATCGGCTAACCGGCCAGGAGAGAGTATGGCAAGCGACGGCGCTTCCCGGCTTCCCAACTTCCTCGTCCCGGAAGGCGTGCAACGCACTGACGGCGAATCCGATGCGTTCGAGCTCGGCGATTGGAAAGGCAAGACGCTCCTGCTTACCCTCGGCATTACGCGCATCATCGAGCAGGAGAGCCTGGACGTGTCCATCTGGGGATCCCCCGACGGGATCCATTGGGGTGACAAGCCCCTGGTCAGCTTCCCGCAGAAATTCTACTGCGGAACCTATACCCTCGCAGTCGACCTGTCTAAGTCGCCCGAGGTCGCCTTCCTGAAGGCCCGCTGGAAGATGAGCCGCTGGGGCCGCGGCGATCCGAAGCCGCTGTTCGGTTTCTACCTGTTCGCCGAGGAACTGGCCGGCGGAGTCGCCGTTCCGGCCGGCGGCGCACGCTGAATCCCTGCCGCCGTCACGAGCATGCTGAACCAGCCCGCGGCGCGGAAACTGGTGTTAGCGTCGGCGTCACCGCGGCGCCGGGAGATCCTGGCCCGAGCCGGCATCGCGTTCACTGTGCGGACGGCTCCGGTTTCCGAGGAGCACGACGGCTCGGAGGCGCCCGCCGACCTCGTCCGGCGCCTGGCTCTCGAGAAGGCCTCCGCGGTTTCCTGCGCCGAAGAGGAAATCATCCTGGCCGCCGACACGGCGGTTGTGCTGGGTACTCGGATCTTAGGCAAACCCACAGACGCCGCCGACGCCTCCCGGATGCTGGCTCTGCTTTCGGGCCGCGAACATGAGGTGATCACCGGCATCTGCTTGCGCCACAGCCGGGGCGTCATCACCGACGTTGCGAGCACCCGCGTCCGCTTCGTCGCCCTCAGTGCGGCCGAAATCGCCGCCTACGTGGCCACCGGGGAGCCGGCCGACAAAGCCGGCGCCTACGCCATTCAGGGGCGCGCCTGCCGCTTCATCGAGAGGATCGAGGGCTGCTATTTCAATGTCGTCGGCCTCCCGATCGCACTCGTATACCGGCACCTGAGGACGCTCGCGCCGGAGGAATTCCTCTGATTCATCGCGATTCTGGAAGTCGAGGGTTCGCGGCCTCAGGCGACGCGGAAGCGGGCGATGGCCTCCTCGTCCAGATCGACGCCGAGGCCTGGCTCCTGGGGCACCGGCAGATACCCCTCGCGGGCGCGCAGCTTCTGACGCGTGACGAACTCCCGCAGGTTGGTCTCCTCTTCGGCGACGAACTCGCAGATCAACGCATTCGGGATCGAGTTGAGCCAGTGCAGCGCCGCCGTCACGTTGATGTACGTCGTGAAGCCGTGGTTGGCCACGGGAAGGCCGCGGTCCCAGGCGAGCGCCGCGATCTTCATCGCCTCGGTGAAGCCGCCGCAGCGCGTCAGGTCGACTTGCACCACGTCGATCCGCCCGCGGTCCATCAGATCGAGGAAGGACTGGCGGTTGCTTTCCTCCTCACCGGCGGCGATGCGCACTTCGGTCGCCTCGGCCAGCTTCCGGTAACCCTCGTAATCATCCGGCCGGAGCGGTTCTTCGAGCCAGTAGATGTCGTAGTCGGAGAAGGCGCGGGCGCGCTGGATCGCAGTCTTGGCGTCCCAGACCAGCCCGGCGTCGATCAGCAGATCGGCCTCGTCGCCGAGCCCGCGCCGCGCCTCGCGCACCAGCGCCACATCCGTCCGGGCGTCCTGCCCCATCGGATCCCAGCCGAACTTGACGGCCGTGAAACCTTGATCGCGGTAGCGGCGCGCCAGTTCGCCCGTCTTCTCCGGCGTGGGACCGAACAGCGAACTGGCATAGCAGCGAATGCGCTCCCGGAAGCCGCCGCCGAGCAGCTTCCATACGGGCAGGCCGAGCGCCTTCCCCTTGATGTCCCACAGGGCCATGTCGATGCCGCTGATGGCGTGCAGGCCCACGCCGCGGCGCCCCCCGTAGATGTTGGCGCGGTACATCTTGTACCACAGCTTTTCGGTCTCCAGCGGATCCTCGCCGATCACCACCTGAGCCAAGCCGGTCGCCGTGGTGTGCGAAAACGGGCCTTCGATGGCGCCCTTGACCGCCATCGGGTTGGAGTCGACCTCGCCGATCCCGGTAATGCCGGCGTCGGTCTCCACCCGCACGATGAGCGCGTCCTGGCCGCTGTCGCACTGGTGCTTCACCTCGGGCTGGCGCAAATAAAGGGCTTCGACTTTGGTGATCTTCATAGCGACGCAATCTAGCACACCGGCGGCCGCGCTGTCGCGCCGGCTTTTCTCAAAAATCGATCGCAGCCATGAGCTCGGACGGCTTCAGGTTGAAGGCCCGGGCGATCGCGAGCAGGCTTTCCATGCTGGGCAGGTGAGCGCCGCGCTCGATTGAAGAGATCTGCGAGATGCTCAGATGCGTGGCGGCGGCCAGGTCTTTGAGCGACCAGTTCCGTTCCGCCCGCAGCATTCGGATGCGGTGGCCGAGCCGCTGGCGCAGCACTCCGTGATCGGCCCGGCCGAGCCCGTAGGCTTCGATCGCGTTCTGCAACGTCTGGCGAAGTTGAGCGAGCGAGAACGGCTTGGCCAGATAGTCGAAGACGTTCATGCGGAACGTGGTCCGCATGTCCTCGAGCGAGGGATAGCCGGTCAGAATGATGACGCACAGCTTCGGCCAGCGGTTGAGCAGCTGATCGAGAACTTTGTCGCCGCGAAATTCGCCCATCTTCATGTCAAGCAGCACGATGTCCGGGAGCTGCTCGCGGCAGGCCGCCAGCAAGTCATCCGGGTGGGCGAAGGTGCGCACCGCGTACAGGCCCTCGTCTTTGAGAAAGTCCTCGATGTAGTTGCGAAAGTCGTAGTCGTCGTCCAGCACCGCGACGTCGATCAGCGGCTGGACCCCGCCGGTTTCTTCGTTCCGGTCCTCCACCCCTACCTCCTTGCCGCCTCCGGCTGCGCCGCCGGCAGGCGAACCTCCAGACACGCTCCCCCCTCCGCCCGGTTGGCGGCCGTGATCGACCCGCCATGCTGGTGCGCGATCCCTTCGGCGACCGTCAGGCCCAAGCCCGTCCCCCGGGCGTCCAGCCGAGTTGTCACGAAAGCCTCAAAGATCTCCGGTAACACGTCGGGCGGGATGCCCGGACCGTCGTCCTCGACGCTCACGGTGACGAAATCGGCTTCCCGCCGGCTGCTGACCCGGATGCGCCCGCCGACCGACACGGCGGCCAGTGCGTTGCGGAGCAGGTTGACGAACAACTGCATCAGCCGGTCGCTGTTGCCGCGCACCCAATCGCCCTCGGCCGTCTCATTGCTGAACCGCACCGAGGCCGCCTTCTCGTCGATCGCCACCAGACTCCAGGCCTCCTGCACGAGCGGCCCCAACGCCACCGGCTCCATGTCTTGCTTGCGCACGCGGGCGAAGTCCAGCAGGGCCTCGCTGAGCTTTTGCAGTCGCTGGGTCACCCGGAGCATCCGCTCCAGCCGTTCCTGAGCGCCGGCGTCCTCGACCGTCTCGAGCAGCTTTTCGATCGAGCCGCGCAGCACGGCCAGCGGCGTGTTCAGCTCGTGCGCCACGCTGGCGCTTAGCAGGCCGAGGCTGGCCAGCCGGTCTTGATCCGCGATGTTGCGCTTGGCCGTCTCGAGCAGGTAGTTTTTCCGCCGCAGATCGTTGGCGACCTGCTCCAGTTGGGCGAGCGCGTTCCGAAGGTGCTGCTCGTGCCGGCGCAGCTTCCGCAGCGTCGCGTTGCGCGAAGCCATCAACTGGCCGAGTTCGTCGCCCTGGATCAGCTCCTCGCTGATCAACTCTCGCTCGGTCTCGCCGCGCCGCGAGGCTTCGTCGGCCTCAAGAAGCTGACGCAGCGGCCGGTAGATGTAGACGGGCATCACGAACAGCTCGAGCAGCAGGACCCCCAGCGCGTAGAATCCTGCCAGGACCAGGAAGAGGGTGATTTCGGCCTTCTTCGTGAACGCCTCGTAATAGTCGCGGATCTCCCCGGCGGGCCGGCCGAGTTCGCGCGCCAGGCTCAGTTCCCGCTCGAGCGAGCGGGCGGCCTCGCGCTCGAGGAGCGGAATCAGGCTGAACCAGGCCGCCACGGCCAGGACCAGGAAGAACAAGTTGTGCAGAATCATCAACTTGTAGCGAACCTTGAGTCCCGAGAAGGCGCGCTCCAATTTTGTTGCGACTTTCCGCATCAGTGCGGCATCTCGTAGGAGTGCTCAAGTACTGTTTGACAGTATATTTTCTTGAGCCGCTGAAAATCGTACCGTTCAAGTATAAGATGGAGATTCATGCCGCATCGTCTCTGGGCGGCTGGGATCCAATCTGAATGGCAGCCATCTTCTCCAAAACCGCCGACGCCTATCTGCGCGCCGCGGCGGTCCTTATCTTGGCCGGAGGCGCCGGCACGCTGGCGCTGGGCCTCTACCTGTCCCATCCCCAAGTCCGGGAAACCGGATACGCTCCTCTCCAGCCGGTCGAATACAGCCACAAGCTGCACGCCGGCGATCTCGGAATGGACTGCCGCTACTGCCACTCGACCGTCGAGCAGGCCGCATACGCCGCCATTCCGGCGACCGAGGTCTGCATGAACTGCCACGTGCGGGTGAAGGCCGACAGTCCCCTACTCCAAATGGTACGCGAGAGCTACGCCACCGGCCAGCCCGTCCCTTGGGTCAAGGTGCACCGCCTGCCCGATTACGTCTACTTCAACCACCAGGCGCACGTCACGGCCGGAGTGGGCTGTGTCTCCTGCCACGGGCGAGTCGACCAGATGATCGTGGTGCGCCAGGTAGAGCCGCTGACGATGGCCTGGTGCCTGGACTGCCACCGCGATCCGGCGCCCCGGCTGCGGCCGCCCGAGCGGGTGACCGAGATGAACTGGCATCCGGACCGGGATCCGGTCGAAATTGGTCGCCAGATCGTGGCGGCGAACCGGATCGCGCCGCCGGTGAACTGTTCGGGGTGTCACCGATGAGCTTCGTTCCTGTCGAGCAACTTCAGACGCAACCAGCCGGGGCCGGGCGGCGCTACTGGCGAAGCCTCGAAGCACTCGCCGCAACGCCGCAATTTCGCCGCTGGGTCGAGCACGAGTTCCCGCAAGGCGCCTCGGAGATGCTGTCGTCCTCGTCGCGGCGCACGCTGCTGAAGCTGATGGCGGCCTCTTTCGGGCTGGCCGGCATGGTGGCCTGCCGGCGGCCGGAGGAGAAAATCCTTCCACTCAGCCGCGGGGTGGAGCATTACGTTCCCGGCAAGCCGCTCTACTACGCCACGGCGATGAGCTTCGCCGGCCTCACGACGGGCCTGCTCGTCGAAGCGCACGACGGCCGGCCGACCAAGGTCGAAGGCAACCCGCGGCATCCGGAGAGTCTGGGGGCCGCCTCGGCCTTCGCGCAGGCTTCGGTGTTGAGCCTGTACGATCCGGACCGCTCGCGCCACGTGCTGCGCGGCGGCAAGACCTCGAGTTGGGAGGAGTTCTCGCGCTTCGCCACCGAGGAGTTTCAGCCCGGCAAGCTCGGGCGCGGCGAGGGGCTGTGGGTGCTCAGTGAACAGTTGCCGTCGCCGTCGCTCGAGGCCCTGCGCGCCCGCCTGATCGAGCGCTTTCCGCAGGCCCGCTGGGTCGAGTTCGAACCGGCCGGCCGCGATCAGCTCTGGCGCGGCGCCGAGATCGCCTTCGGGCGGCGGCTCGAAACGCACTACGATTTTGCACGCGCCGACGTCATCGTCGCCTTCGACGCCGATTTCCTCGGCCTGGACAATCCCAGCCTGCGCGCCATCCGGGATTTCGCCGGCCGCCGCGCCGTCGCCTCCGAGAAGGATTCGATGAGCCGGCTCTACGTCGCCGAAAGCCGCTTTTCGATCACCGGAGCGATGGCCGATCACCGCTTCGCGATGCGTTCCTGCGACATCGCCGAGGCGGTCACCGATCTGGCCGCGGCCCTCGGGCTGATCGGCTCGCGCGAGCCGCGCTTCGGATGGGCCGGCGCCGTCGCCCGCGATCTGAGCAGCCGCTTCGGCGCCTCGATCGTGCTCGCCGGACCGGGCCAGCCGCCCGAGGTTCATGCGCTCGTGCACCTGATCAACGAAGCTCTCGGCAACTTCGGCAAGACGGTGAGTTTCACGGAAAAGCCCGCGCTGGCCGGCGAGGCCGACTTCAAGACTCTGGCCGAAGAGATGGCGGCCGGACGCGTGCAGGCGCTGGTGATCCTGGGCGCCAACCCGGCCTACACGGCTCCGGCCGACTTTGACTTCGCCGCCCGCCTCGGCCGCATCCCGACGTTGATTCACCTGGGCCTGGAAGTGGACGAAACGGCCGCGTTGTGCTCCTGGCACTTGCCGCAGGGTCTCTACCTGGAGGCCTGGGGCGACCTCAGGACGGCCGACGGGACCTCCAGCGTGCAACAGCCGCTGATCCAGCCGCTCTACGGCGGGCGGACTCCGGCGGAAGTGCTCGCTCTCCTCACCGGCTACGAGCACCAGCGCGCCTACGAGATCGTCCGCCAGTACTGGCTGGCGCGTTGGCCGGCGGCGGAGGCCGAGCGGCGCTGGCGGCGCGCCCTGCACGACGGCGTGATCGAGGGTTCGGGCTGGCCGCGCGTCGCCGCCCGCGTGCGCCGC
>JBBIMZ010000073.1:6489-11005 GCA_037444135.1 Solibacteraceae bacterium | reverse complement strand
TAGCGGATGGCGGCCAGCAATCGACCGGCAGCGTCCTCGAGCAAGTGCTCGGACCCATGGGAGGAGCGCCGTGAGGAGGCGATTGTTCGGCGTCGCGCTCGTCGCTTCCACTGTGGCCGCTTCCGAGTGGCGGCTGACGCCGCCGGGCGGTCTGGACCGGTTCCTGCCGGCGCCGGACGCCAATCCCCTGACGCTCGAGAAGGTCGCGCTCGGTCAGGAGCTGTTCTTCGACAGGCGCCTCTCGCGCGACCGGTCCCTGGCCTGCGCGAGCTGCCACGAGCCGGAGCACGGCTTCACCGACACCAGACCGCTGGCCGTCGGCGTCTTCGGCCGCCGCGGAGCGCGGCGTGTGCCGTCGCTGGTGAACCGCGCCTACGGCGCATCGTTTTTCTGGGACGGGCGGGTGCAGGCGCTGGAGGAGCAGGTCTTGCAGCCGATCGTGAACCCGCTGGAAATGGACCTCGCGCTCGACGAGGCCGTGGCGCGGCTGCGGCCCAAGGTGAATTCGGTCGCGGAGCTCTCGCACGCGCTGGCCAGCTACGTGCGCACGATCCTGTCAGGCGATGCGCCCTATGATCGCTACCTCGCCGGCGATCGATCGGCGTTAAGCCCCGTCGAGCTCGAAGGCCTGCGCCTGTTCCGCGGCAAGGCCAACTGCGTAGCCTGCCACCTCGGCCCGAACCTCACCGACGAGTTGTTTCACAACACGGGCATCGGCTTTCGCAACGGCGCCTTCGCCGACCCGGGGCGCTCGGCCGTGACGCGGAACCCCCGCGATCTGGGGGCCTTCAAGACTCCGACGCTGCGCGGCGCCGCCGTCCGTGGGCCGTACATGCACGACGGGAGCCTGGCCACGCTCGCCGACGTGATCGATCACTATGACCGCGGCGGGATCGCCAACCCGAACCTGGATGAAGAGATCCGCCCCCTGCAGCTCACCGCCGCCGAAAAACGAGCTCTCGCCGCCTTTCTCGGAGCGCTCACCGGGACGGTCCGCCACGGCCCGCCGCCCGAGGCGTTTCGGTTGCTCTCAGTGCCACAATCGAAGTAACGAGTGGTCCGATGGAGAATGCCGAGATCGCGCGCCTGCTGGCGGAGACCGCCGACCTGATGGAGATTGCGGCCGAGGATCCGTTTCGCGTGCGTAGCTACCGCAACGCGGCGGCGGTGATCGAAGGCTATCCGGAGCGGATCGAGGAGATCGCGCGCCATCCGGGGCGCCAGCTGACCGAGATTCCCGGCATCGGCAAGGGCATCGCCGCCGTCATCGAAGAAATCCTGGAGCGGGGCTCGTTTGAGCGGCGCGATAAGCTCCTGGAGAAGTATCCGCCGACGGCGCTGGAGTTGCTGAAGATCCAGGGCCTGGGGCCGAAAAGTATCGCCGCCGTCATCGAACACTACCGGTGCACCACCGTCGACGACCTCGAGCGGCTGTGCCGGGAGCAAAAACTCCGGCTGTTGCCGCGTATGGGCGCCAAACTCGAGGAAAAGATTCTCCGTTCGATCGCGCAATACCGCAAGAGCGCCGGCCGCTACCTGCTCAGCTTCGCCACCGCGCTGGCGGAGGAACTGGCCGAGTATTTGCGGCAGGACGGCGGCCTGGACCAGATCACGCCGGCGGGCAGCTTGCGGCGCGGCAAGGAAACGGTGGGCGATCTGGACCTTTTGGTGACCGGACCGAAAGCCGCGGAGGCGCTGGAGCGTTTCGCCAGGCATCCGAAAGTGACCGACATCCTCGGCAAAGGCGAGAACAAGGCCAGCGTGCGCGTGGGCGCCGAAGGCTTCCAGGTCGACATGCGCGCCTTGCCCGCAGCCAGCTATGGCGCCGCGCTGCAGTATTTCACCGGCAGCAAGGAGCACAACATCGCGTTGCGCAACCGGGCGCTGAAGATGGGCTACAGCCTCAACGAGTACGGCCTCCAGCGGCTCGAGGACGAAACGGTAGTCGCCTCGCGCACCGAAGAAGAGATCTACGAGCGGCTGGGCCTGGAGTGGATCCCGCCCGAGCTCCGCGAGAATCAAGGCGAAGTGGACGCGGCCGCCGAGCGGCGCCTGCCCGCGCTCGTCGAACTGAAAGATCTTCGCGGAGACCTGCACATGCACACGCGGGAAAGCGACGGCCGCGCCACGCTCGAGGAAATGGCGCAGGCCGCGCGGGCGCTCGGCTACGAATACATCGCCATCACCGATCACTCTAAGTCGCTGGCGATGGCCAACGGTTTGGATGAGAGGCGCGCCGTGGCGTTTGCGCGGCGCGTCCGCGAGCTCAACCGCGACGGGCTCGGCATCCATGTGCTTTCGGGCCTGGAATGCGACATCCGGCGCGACGGCTCGCTGGATCTGGCCGACGAGGCGCTGGCCGAACTCGATCTGGTGATCGGCAGCGTCCACAGCTACATGAACCTGGAGGTCGCCGAAATGACCGACCGGCTGTTGCGCGCCATGGAATCGCCTTACCTGAAGGTGCTCGGCCATCCCACCGGCCGCGTCCTGCTGCACCGCGAAGGCTATCCGTTCGACTTCGACCGCGTGGTGGCCGAGGCCGCCCGGCGCGGCGTCTGCCTCGAGATCAACGCCAGCCCGGAGCGGCTCGACCTGTACGCGCCGCTGGTGCGGACCGCCAAGGGGCGGGGGGTGAGGTTCATCATTTCCACCGACGCGCACCATCCGTCGCACCTGAAGAACATCCGCTACGGAGTGCTGATGGCGCGCCGCGGGTGGCTGGGCCCGTCGGATGTGCTGAACACGCTGCCCCTGGCGCGCCTGCTCGCGGCCTTGCGCCGGTCGTAAGAAATCCGGGAGTTCAAGACCATGCTCGTTACGTTCCTCGCTGCTTCGCTTCCTTCGGCGGCGCAAGCCTCCGGGCTTCGCATTCCCGTCGAGCGGCGCCGGTTGCGCAACGGCCTGCGCGTGGTGCTCTCGCGCGACACGTCGGCGCCTGTTGTGGCGGTCTATTTGATTTACGCCGTGGGGGCCCGGGCGGAGGAGAAAGGCCGCAGCGGCTTTGCGCACTTGTTCGAGCACATGATGTTTCAAGGCTCGGCGAACGCGCCCAAGGGCCTCCATTTCCAGATGGTGGAGGCCAACGGGGGCTATCTGAACGGCTCGACGCACCCGGACTACACCGATTACTTCGAAGTGCTGCCCGCCAACAAGCTGCCGGTGGCGCTGTGGCTGGAGGCCGACCGCATGCGCGGCCTGGCCATTACCGAGGAGAATTTGGCGAACCAGAAGGAGGCGGTCAAGGAGGAGCGGCGGCTGCGGCTGGACAATCAGCCCTATGTGACGGCGATCGTCGACCGGTGGCCCCAACTGGCCTTCCGCAACTGGAGCAACGCCCATTCGCTCATCGGCTCGTTCGAAGATCTGGACGCGGCGACGGTCGAGGACGTCTCGAAGTTCTTCAAGACCTATTACGCGCCGAACAACGCCGTATTGGTGCTCGTGGGGCACTTCGATCCGGACGAGGCGGGCAAGCTGATCGAGACCTACTTCGGCGACATCGAGCCACAGCCGCAACCCCCGCGCCCGGATCTGACCGAGCCGCCTCCGGACGGCGAGCGCGCGGAGACCTACGAGGATCCGCACGCGCAGGTGCCGGCGCTGATTCTGAGCTTCCCCGGACCGAAGCGCCGCTCGCCGGACTACTACGCCGTGGCGATGCTCGACGTCATCCTGACGGCCGGAGACAGTTCGCGCTTCCAGCAGCATCTGGTGAAGGGGAGGCAGAGCGTCATTCAGTACGAAGCCAATCTGGGCTGGCCGTTCTCCTCGCCGCCAGACTACGTCGACCCGGGCGCCTACGGGATCTTCTTGGTGCACCATCCGAGCTTCACCGGCAGGCAGGTCGCCGAACAGGTTTGCGAGCAGCTGGCCCGCATCCAGAATGACGGCGTCGGCGCACAAGAGCTGGTGCGGGCGCGGACGTTCGTCAAGGCGCAAAGCATCCGGCAAATGCAAAGCTCGATCCGCCGGGCGCAGTTGCTCGGCCAGCACGAACTGCTCGACGGTGACGCCGGGCTGGCGAACACCGAGCCGGACCGCTTTCTCCAGGTAACCGGCGAGCAGATTCAGGCCGTGGCGCAGAAATACTTCCAGCCCCGCGTGCGGACCTTGCTCGAGATCGTGCCCGCGCCGCGGGGCCAGGCGCGGTGAAGGCCGCCGGAGCGCCAACCCTGATAGGATGCGCATGATGGCCGCCGCCGTGGATCCCAGCCGACCGCCCGCTACGCCGCCGCTGGAGCCGTTCCGGCTGCCGCCGCTCCGGGAGCGGCGCCTGGATAACGGTCTCGAGGTCGTCCTGGTCGACGATACGCGCTTTCCCATGACGCAGGTACGGCTCGGCTTTCAGGCGGGCGCGCGGCTGGATCCCCCGGAGTTGACCGGACGGGCGGAAACGGCGGCGCAGCTTCTCAAGGAGGGCACCGAGACGCGCTCGTCCCGGCAGTTCGCCGAGGATGTGGCGGCGATCGGCGGGACGCTCGAGGCGCGCGCGACACCCGATTTCCTGATCGTC
>JBBIMZ010000073.1:0-6479 GCA_037444135.1 Solibacteraceae bacterium | reverse complement strand
GAGCCCACCCTCGGACTCCACCCCAGGGACACGGGCCGCCTGCTCGAACTGCTGGCGGACATGAGCCGGCGGGCGGCGTTTCCCGAAGAGGAGATCCGGCTGCGCAAACAGAACCGCAAGCAGGAGTTGGCTCACGAGCGCTCCCAGCCGGACGTGCTGGCCGACGAGAAGCTGCACCAGGCGGTGTTCGGCGCGCACCCCTACGCGCGGACGTTACCGACCGAGGAATCGATCCAGCGGATCGGGAGAGCGGACCTGGCTGGATTCCGCGATGCCTTCCTGCGCCCGAACAACGCGGTGCTGGTCATCGTGGGACCGGTCGGGGACGGCCGGGCGGTTCTGGGCGCCCTCGAGGAATGCTTCGCCGATTGGGAGAGCAGGCCGATCCCCGGCCGCGATGAGCCTGAACCGCCCGAAGTCAAGCGGAGTCTGATTCTGGTCGATCGCCGCGATTCGGTCCAGGTCGAGATCCGGGCCGGGCGCCTTGCCGTCGAGCGCACGCATCCGGACTACTTTCCCTTGCTGGTGGCCAACACGATCTTCGGCTCCGGCACCAGCTCGCGGATGTTCCGCATCATCCGCGAGCAGAAGGGCTTCAGCTACGACGCCCACAGCGAGCTGGAACCGCGCCGCACCTTAGGGCTGCTGGCGGCGGTCACCCAGGTACGCAACGAAGTGGTCGGGGAGGCCCTGGAGACGCTGCTGGCCGAGATGGAACGCCTGGGCCGCGAACCGGTGGGCGAGGACGAGCTCGAGGCGGCCAAAAACTTCCTGACCGGCGCTTTCGCCATTGGGTTGGAGACGCCGTCGGCATTGGCCGGCCAGCTGCTCAACGTGCGCCTGCACCGCCTGCCCGGCGATTACCTGGAAAGCTACATCCCGCGTTTGCGCGCCGTCACTGCGGAGCGCGTGCGCGAGGTGGCCGCCCGCTATTTCGATCCGGAGACGCTGGCGATCATCCTGGTGGGCGACGCCGCCCGGATCGGCGACAAGCTTGAGAAATTCCAGCCGCTACAGATCGAGCACGCCACACCATGAGAGTCGTTGCTTCGCACGAGGTCTATTCGAATCCGGTTTTCAGCGTGGCCGAGGAACGCGCCATCGCTCCGGACGGATTTGAAATCCGCCGCGCCGTGGTGCACCACCGCGGTTCGGCCGTGATGCTGGCGGTGGACGAGAAAGGGCGCGTGCTGCTCGTCCGGCAATACCGCCTGCCGGCGCGCCGGCACCTATGGGAATTGCCGGCCGGGCGGCTGGATGAGGGGGAGACGCCGCTGAAGGCCGCGCGCCGGGAGCTGCTCGAGGAAACCGGCTACCGCGCCCGGCGGTGGAAGAAGCTGGCTGCGTTCTACCCCTCGCCCGGCTATGTGTCCGAGAAGATGACGCTGTTTCTGGCGGCTGATCTGGTGCCCGGTGACGCCGTTCCGATGGAAGACGAGCGGATCGAGGCCCGCTGGTTCACCCGCAAGGAGTTGGATGAGCGGCTCCGCCGGGGCAAGCTCGTCGACGGCAAGACGATCGCCGGGCTGTTGCTGTGGATGCGCCTGCCGCGGTCGGCGAGACGGACTTATTAGTCGGACACGCCCGATGCGACACCGGGGCGGCAGGCGCCGCCTGTTAGCAGAGTCGGAGGCAAGGAGACCGCCGCGCGCAAGATCAGGGCAGGGACCTCTACGTGCAGGATTGCTACGTCGGAGCCGACCCCGCCTGCCGCCTCCCCGTCCGCGTCATCAATGAACTGTGGCCTGTTTTTCGGCCTCTCCGGCAGGCCATGTACCATTTCCTGCGCATTGTCCACGCCGTCCTCGGCCTCAAACTGTCGGCCGTGCCGGGGCGCCGGGATCCGGTATTCGGGTTTCTCGTCCCCGAACAGTGTCCGGGGATGCCAGCTGAATTGCTCGACCCGAGCCGCAATTGGCCCGGAGGCGCCGCTTACGACGAACAGGCCTGCCGGCTGGCCGCTATGTTCCGGGAGAACTTTGAGCAGTTCGCCGGCGAGGCCCCCGCCCCCGTTTGCGACGCCGGCCCTGCCTGACCGCGGCGCTTCCCACGGCTCCTGCGCGTTTCCGTAACCGGCCCCGAAACTCGCGCGTCCACTTGGCTTGGTATACTGAGGTTTCTACCGACAACTTGCTTCGCCTCATGAGGTTTCTCGCGCTGTTGCTGCTGGCCGCGGCTTCCTATGCCGAAACGCGGTTCATTACCGGGCAGGGTGCGCGCCTGGTCATCGGCCAGAGCACTTTCACCGCCCAGGAGCCGGGCGTCAGTGACCGCCTGCTTGGCGGCGTTTCGGGCCTGGCCTACGCCAACGACATGCTGTTCGTTACCGACGCCAACCGGGTCAACGCCGAGCCCGTCAACCACCGCGTCCTGATCTACAAGAACATCTCCCGCCAGTTCCCCGGCCCCGAAGACAAGCTGCCGTTCACCGGCGAGCGCTGCCTGGTCTGCGTCGGCAAGGCGGACGTGGTGCTCGGCCAGAGCGCCATGGACAAAGGTGAGTTGCAGCCGCCGCGCGCTGACACGCTCCGGCTGCCGATCGGCGTCGCCAGCGACGGAGTCCGGCTCGCCGTCGCCGACACCGACAACAACCGCATCCTCATCTGGAACTCGATCCCTACCTATAGCGGCCAGCCCGCCGACGTCGTCGTGGGGCAGCCGGACTTTCAGACGTCGGTCTCGACGGGCTTTCACCCGAACCAGAAGAGCGTCAAAGGTCCGCAAGGCGTCTGGATCCAGGACGGCCGCCTGTTTGTCGCCGACACGGGCAACAACCGCGTGCTGATCTGGAATTCGATCCCCACGGTGAACCACGCGCCGGCCGACGTCGTGCTGGGCGCGCCCGATTTCAACACGTTCGTCCAGCCAGACCTGACCAAGGCGCAGCTCGAGCCGAAGGCTAACACGCTGCTGACGCCCGTCTCGGTCACCAGCGACGGCCGACGCCTCTATGTGACCGACCTCGGCCACAACCGCGTCCTGATCTGGAACTCGATCCCGACGACCAACCAGGCTCCCGCCGACGTCGTCATCGGTCAGCCGAATTTTGAAACCGCGATCGCCAACAACGCCGCCGCCCTCTGCGATCCGACCGGCGAAGACGCCCAGGGCAACAAGACTTACCCCAAGCGCTGTGCCGCCACGCTCGAGTTCCCCCGCTTTGCGCTCTCCGACGGCAACCGGCTCTTCATCGCCGACGGGGGCAACGACCGGATCCTCGTCTTCGACCGGATTCCGACCGCCAACGGCGCCCGGGCCGACGCCGTGATCGGCCAGGTCAACGAGTTCGTCAATAACGTCTCCGACAGCGCCTTCCCCGACGACGTCTCGAGCGCCGGCACGGTGCGCACGCCTATGTCGCTCGCCTGGGACGGCCGGAACCTGTACGCCAGCGACCCGTTCAACCGCCGCGTCCTGGTGTTCACGCTGAGCGAGCAGCGGGTGGCGACCACGGGCGTGCGCAACGCCGCCAGCCTCGACATCTTCGCCGTGGGCGTGGTCACCGTCGACGGCACGCCGGCCAAGGACCAGGAAGTGACCATCGTCGTCCAGGAAGAGCGGCAGTACACCTACAAAGTGAAAGACAAAGACGACCTGGCGGCCATCGTCAAGGGCCTCGCCGAGGCCATCAACGGCGGCGAAGGAGATCCGGAAGTCTTCGCCACGCCGAACACCGATTTCAATTCCGTCATCCTCACTTCGAAAATCGGCGGCGCGATGGGCAACAACATCAAATATTCCGTGAAGACCTCCGAAGGCGCGACCCTGGTCGTCAACACCGACGGCGCCACGCTCAAAGGCGGCGGCGAGGCCACCAAGATTGCGCCCGGAACCCTCATCAGCATCATCGGTGAGGACCTGGCCGACCGCGAGGTGGCCTTGCCGGCGGATTCGAAGGTCTTCCCGCGGGAGCTGGGCGGCGTACAAGTGTACGTCGATGGGATTCCCGCTCCGCTGTTTTATGTTTCGCCCCGGCAGATCAACGCCCAGATGCCCCTCAACGTTTTTGACGCGCAGGGGGCGAGCGTCTACGTCCGCACGCAGCACGCCGACGGCCGCGTGGTGGCGAGCAACGCGGTCGCCGTCCCCATCATCCAGTTCAATCCGGGCATCTTCGCCGAGGGCGACACCGAGCCGCGCCAGGCCGTCGCCCTCCACTCCAGCTCGAACGCCATGGGCGTCATCTCGGTCGACGGGCAGGCCAAAGCCGGCGACACCGCCACGGTCATCATCGGCGATCCGGACAGCGATCAGGCCCGGCGATACACTTACACGGTGAAGGCCGAGGACGTGCCGGCCGAAGGTCAGCCGGCACGGCTGGGGCTGGAGAAGATCCGCGACGGCCTGGTCGAGCTGATCAACCAGGACCCGGAAGTTCAAGCCTTCCCCGCCGGCATCTTCGCCACGCGCATCCGGCTCGAGGCCCGCACCCCCGGCCCGGCCGGCAACGGAATCCGCTACTCGGCCGAGTCGAAAGCCGGTAGCGGCGACGCCAGCGTCATCCTGACCGCGACGACGCCCGCGCTCTGCTGCGCCAACGAAGCCGGAACGCGCGTCACCGCGGACAACCCGGCGATTGCGGGCGAGATCATCACCGTCTACGCCACCGGCTTGGGCATCGTGCAACCTGAGGAGGCCCGGCAGCGGCAGTTCACCGGCGAAGCCTACGACGGGCCGGAGCTGAACGAACCGGTCGAGTTCGTCTCCTCACTTTGCGGCGGGCGCACCGCCAATGTGCTCGCCTCCGGGCTGATGCGGGGCATGATCGGCGTCTTTCGCGTCGACCTCCAGCTCAATTCCGGCCTGCCGACCAACCCGAAGACGCAATGCACGATCGCCCAGGGCTTTCAGGTGAGCAACGTCGTGACGATCCCGGTGTTCAACCCCAATCCGGAGCAATAGAGGTTCACGGCCTGAAGGGCCGGTAGCCGTGATCGGTCAACGCCGTCTGAGCGCGCTCCAGATCGCGGCGCGGAACGTAGAAGAAGGCACCCACCCGCACCGAGCGGAAGATCACTCCGCCGGTGTACTCGTCCGCCTCCACCAGATAGTCAATGGCCCGTTCCGTCAGCACGCGTTCGAGCGCCCGGGCTTCGCTCAGCTTCCGGGCGATGTAGAGCAACTCGAGATCCTGGTCTTCAAAGTCGTCGGCGCTCCGGCGCATGGCCGCTGGTTCCTTTATAGCAGCCGCGCGACTCAATTTCCCGGCGCCAGGATCAGCGAGAAAACTCGCAGCCGCTCCATCAGCCCCACCGGCGCGGTGAGCTGCACCCGACTGACCGCGGCCTCCTCCCCGGGATCGCAGAAAAAGCCGACGCCGCCTCTGGCGTGCCGGCTGTCTCGCCAGGCATCGACCACTTGCTCGTCAATCAACGTGACAAACTGATCGGCCTTGACGCGGAGGGCGATCCGGTAGAGGGTATGGGTGCGAAGCGCGAGCGGCAACGGCACGGTGAACGGTTCGAGCCGCTTGCCGCCCGCCACGGTGTAGCGCACGATCGCCGCACCTCGTCCCAGGCGCGGATCAGCCGCCATCACCTTGACGGCGTAATAGTTGGCGATGTCCGACGCCCGGAAGGACCACGCCACGGCCTTCCGCTCGATTTCGGCCTCGAAGCTCAGCTCGTAATCTCTCAAGCCCACCGTCGGCTTCCACAGCCGGAGCTGGCGCGGGTAGAGTTTCCCGTCCCGGATCAGCCAGCCGGAACTCTCGGCGTGCGCCTCCGTCCAGGCGTTGAGCCCGGCCCGGAAGTCTTCGGTAAGCCTGACGGATGGCGTGGCCGCAAGGAGCCGCTCGAGGCGCTCCGCCAGGCCGGAAGGCTCGCGCGGGCGCTGCGCAGGAACCACCAGCAGCAAGACCACCAGACAGGCGAGCAGTCCGATGCCGATCGCGGCCGTCAGTGTCCGGGCCGGCGCCGGATTCTCCGGCGGCGGCGCCGTCATCAGCCACGCCTCTTCGAAATCATCCTCCTCGCCAAGATCGCGCAGCACCCGAGCCGACTTCCTGGCCGCGCGCTGGTGCTCATCACAGCAAAACCGCCGGTCTCGCAGCCGGCGGAGTGGGCCGATCTGTTTGCCGCACACCAGGCATCGCATCGCCGACCCGCTCTTGGCCTACATCCTATCAAGGTTGTGCCGCCGAGTCCAGAAAATAGGGCAAGAAAACCTCGAAATTCGGCTACTCGCCCGAACGGCCCGCGATCGGCTACGCTGGAAATTCAATCAATTGCCGAGGTTTACGGATGTCTCTGCCGCCACGCCCTTACGACCGCTCGGTCAACTCGGAGATCGAGCGCCTGCTTTATCAGGTGAGCGTGATCAAGATGGACGCCCGCGGCCTCGCCGGCGGCTTGACGCACGAGCAGTTCAACTGGCGGCCGGCGCCCGGCGCCTGGTCGGTCGGCCAGTGCTTCGAGCATCTGAATGCCTTGAATCGCCTCTTGCTGCCCGTCCTGGAGGAGGCGATCGAGCGCGGCCGG
>JBBIMZ010000072.1:0-11021 GCA_037444135.1 Solibacteraceae bacterium | reverse complement strand
GCGGCGCCAACGCCTGGTCCATTCTCAGCGTGGACCAAGAGCGGGGCATCGTCTTCGTCCCGCTGACGTCGCCTTCGTATGATTTCTACGGCGGCGACCGCAGAGGCGCCAATCTGTTCGGCAACAGCGTCGTGGCGCTGGACTGCCAGACCGGCCGGCGCCTCTGGCATTTCCAGACGATCCACCACGACCTCTGGGACTGGGATCTGCCGGCGCAACCGGCGCTGGTGAGCGTGCGGCGGGACGGGGGCGAGATTCCCGCGGTGGCCCAGGTGACCAAGCAGGGCTTCCTGTTCCTGCTCGAGCGGACGACCGGCCGGCCGCTGTTCGACGTCGAGGAGCGGCCCGTGCCGCCTTCGACGCTCGAAGGCGAGCAGGCCTGGCCGACGCAACCCGTCCCCGTCAAGCCCCCGCCCTATGCGCGGCAGGCGATGCGGGAGGACGAAATCACCGACGTGACGCCCGAGTCGCGCGCCGAGTGCCTCGAGATGACGAAAGGAGCGCTTTTCGGCGAGTCGCTGTTCCGGCCGTTCGGCGAGCAGCCGGCCGTGTTGTTCCCTGGGTTGAACGGCGGCGCCAACTGGGGCGGCGCGGCCTTCGATCCGTCGAGCCACGTGCTTTACATCAACTCGATGGACGTCGGCGGGTTGTTCCGCATGGTCCGGCGGCCGGACGATGCGGCGCTCCCTTACCGGTTGCGCGCGGTCAGGCATGAGTTCTTCTGGGATTCCAACCGCTATCCCTGCCAGAAACCGCCCTGGGGCCATCTGACGGCGATCGACCTCGACACGGGCGAATTCCGCTGGCGGGTCGTGCTCGGCGAGTTCGACGAGCTCACCGCACGGGGCGTCCGCAAGACCGGCGCGCCGAACCTCGGCGGACCGATCGTGACCGCCGGCGGTCTGGTCTTTATCGGAGCGACCAACGACGGCAAGTTCCGCGCTTTCGACAAGGACACCGGAGAAGAGCTCTGGGTGGCGCGCCTGCCGGCCAGCGGAATGGCGACGCCGGTCACTTATCTCGGCAAGCGCACGGGCAAGCAGTTCGTGGCGATCGCCGCCGGGGGCGGCAACAAGTACGATAAGAAGTTCAGCGGCAAACTGGTGGCCTTCGCCCTGCCATGAGACTCTTCCCCGCCCTGCTGCTGGCGGCGCTGCTCGCCGCCCAAACGCCTCCGGTCTACCGCCCGAAGAAGGAGAAGCTGCCGGTCGCGGTGGCGCCGCAACCGGTCGCCTTCAGCCACCGGCAACATGCCGAACTCGGCGTCCGGTGCGCCGACTGCCACCCGGGAGCGGCCAAGAGCGAACGCGCCGGCCTGCCGGACGCCGCGCGCTGTCTGGTGTGCCACCGCACGATCGGAAGCGGCAGCGCCGAGGTGCAGAAGCTGGCCGGCTACCAGGCCAAGGGCGGCCGGATCCCGTGGCTGCGCGTCTACCGCGTGCCCGAGTTCGTCTTCTTCAGCCATGTCAGCCACGTCGGCGCCGGCGTCGAGTGCCAGAGTTGCCATGGTCCGGTGGCGGCCAGGGACGTGCTCGAAAAAGAAGTCTCCACCAGCATGACGGCCTGCATGAACTGCCACGCCGCGCGCCGGGTCTCCAACGACTGCCACTTTTGCCACACGCTAGGGTTCTAGCTTAAGGCCGCGGCACTCGCTCCCGCGATCCCCAGCCGCCACCCCACGCGCGTGAGGATTTCGAGAGCCCGGTCCAGGTGCTCGCGCGTGTGCGCCGCGGTCACGATCGTGCGGATGCGCGCCTTGCCTTTGGGCACGGTTGGATAGCCGATCCCGGTGGCCATCAGGCCCTCGTCGAACAGCGCCTGGGAGAAAGCGTGAGCCAGCGCCGCATCGCCGACCATGATGGGGGTGATCGGCGTTTCACTGACGCCGGTGTCGAAGCCTTCCCGGCGCAGGTTCTCCTTGAAGTACCGAGTATTGGCCCACAGGCGCTCGATTCGTTCCGGCTCCTGTTCGAGCAGTTCGAAGGCGGCCAGGCAGGCGGCGGCGACGGCCGGCGGGTGCGAGGTGGAAAAAAGGAACGGCCGGCCGCGGTGATAGAGGAACTCGATCAAGTCGCGGCTGCCGCAGATGTAGCCGCCCAGGCAGCCGATGGCTTTCGAGAGCGTGCCCACTTGGATGTCGACGCGCCCGTGCAGGTTGAAGTGATCGATCGTGCCCCGCCCCGAGCGCCCGAGCACCCCCGAGGCGTGGGCGTCGTCGACCATCATGATGGCGCCGTGGCGCTCGGCGATCTCGACCAACTCCGGCAGCGGCGCAATGTCGCCGTCCATCGAAAAGACGCCGTCGGTGATCAGCAGCTTGCGTCCCGGCGTACCGTCCAGTTCCGCCAGGATCCGCTCGGCCGCCGCGGCGTCCCGGTGCGGGAAAATCCGGATTTTCGCCTTCGAAAGGCGGCAGCCGTCGATGATGCTGGCGTGATTGAGTTCGTCGGAAACGATCGTGTCCTCGGGGCCGAGAATCGCCGAGACCGTGCCGGCGTTGGCGGTGAAGCCGGACTGGAAGACCACGGCGGCCTCGACGTTCTTGAACCCGGCGATGCGGCGCTCGAGCTCCAGATGCAGCGTCATCGTGCCGGCGATCGTGCGCACGGCGCCCGAGCCGGCGCCGTACTTGCGAGTGGCGTCGATCGCAGCCTCCACCAGCTTCGGGTGATTGGCCAGGCCGAGATAGTTGTTCGAGGCCAGATTGATGACTTCCCGGCCGTCGAAGCGCGCCACCGGTTCACACGCCGACTGGAGTTCGCGCAGCCGCTGATAAGTTCCCTCGCGGCGCCACGCCTCGAGCTGTTCGCCCAGCCAGGCGAGCGGGTTGGCTCGGCTCATCGCTTTACTCCGGCTGTCAGACCTTTTCGGGCACGACGAACGGCGGCCGGTAGTCGCGCGTGAACATCCGCGTCGCCTCCTCGTCGCCCGGACACGTCATCGATTCGGCGTCGAAAGCGAGGCTGCGGCCGAGGCGGTAGGAGATGTTGGCCAGGTGGACCAGCACCGTGGAGACGGCTCCCTCTTCAATCTCGGCGTGGAGCAACGAACGGTTCCGGCTGCGAACCGCCTGCACGAAGTTCTCATAGTGGTTGCCGCCGCCCGAGGCGCTCGGCCCGGGTTCCTGCTCCTTGCCGAGGAAAGTCCGATAGCCGTCGTCGACCACCATGTAGCCCTTCGAGCCGTAGAAAATGTTGCCGATCACGTTCGAGCCGGAGCGCCGCCCGCCGATGCCGGCTTCGCTGTTGCTGATCCAGTGCCGGACCTCGAAGACGAGCATCTTGCGCTTCCCCTGGCCGTTGAACTCGAAGGTGGCCACCAGCGTGTTCGGCGTCTCCTGATCGTCGTCGAACATGTAGTGCCCGCCCATGGCGCTGACGCGGACCGGATAGGTCACGCCGAGACCCCAGCGCGCGATGTCCATCTGGTGAATGCCCTGGTTGCCGATGTCGCCGTTGCCGTAATCCCAGAACCAGTGCCAGTTGTAATGGAACCGGTTGCGCGTAAACGGGCGCTTGGGCGCCGGTCCGAGCCAGAGGTCGTAGTGCACGCCGGCCGGCACCGGCTCTTCGGGCGCCCGGCCGATGGTGTCACGCCACTTGAAACACAAGCCGCGAGCCATGTAGACGTCGCCCAGAAGACCTTCCCGCAACTTCTGGACGGCCTCCCTGAGCGCCGCCGACGAGCGGCTCTGCGTGCCGTGCTGCACGATGCGGTCGTACTTGCGCGCGGCAGCCACGATCTGGCGCGCTTCAAAGATGTTGTGTGTGCAGGGCTTCTCGACGTACACGTCCTTGCCGGCCTGGCAGGCCCAGATGGTCTGAAGCGTGTGATTGTGGTTCTGCGTGGCGATCGAGACGGCGTCGATCGACTTGTCCTCGAGTAGTTTGCGGAAATCGGTGTACGCGGCGGGCCGCTTCTTGCCCAGCTTTTCGACGTCGTTCAAACGGGTTTCGAGCACGGATTCATCGACGTCGCAGAGCGCGGCGATCTCGACGTCCGGCAGAGCAGCGAAGCCCCGGATGTGGTCCCGGCCACGCCCGCGCACGCCGACGCAGGCAACGCGGAGCGGTTCGTTGGCACGAAGCGGATTTCGCACGCCGGCGGCGGCCGCTCCGAGCAGGAAATATCGGCGATTCACGAATCAAACCTCCTTCTGTAAAGCTGTCCCTACTATAAAATGAAAGCCGGCGCTCCGGCACACCAACCCGATGACCGTCTGGCAGCGATACCTCCTGCTTCAGGCGCCCGGCTGGATTCTGGCCGCTGCCGTCGCCTACCTGCTGGAGCGGTATTTCTCCCTGCCCGCGTGGGCTGGCGGCGGCCTGCTGGCGCTGCTCGTCCTCAAGGACCTGGTGCTGTACCCCCATCTGCGGCGCGCCTATGAGGGCGCGCGGCCGGCCGGGGCCGAAGCGCTGATCGGGGCGGTGGGCAAGGCCCGCCAGACGCTGGATCCGGAGGGATACATTGAAGTGCGCGGAGAACTTTGGCTGGCCGAAGCCAGGGCGCCCGAGGCACCCATCGCCGCAGGAAGCCTCGTCGAGATCGTGGCGGCCGACGGCGTGCGGCTCCAGGTCAGGCCGGCGAGAGTCGCCGTTCCGCGCCGGTGAGCCCGCCGGTCAGGCTTCGGCGCGGCGTCCTTTGCGCAGCCGGTAGTCCTCGGCGCCCCGCGTCGAGATGACGCGACACATTTCGAACAAGCGGGAGCGGGCGCGGGCGCCGATGCGCTCCGCCAGGTAGTACTTACCCGCCAGATCCCCGGCGGCGCCGCCGGGCAGCGGCGCGTCGCCGGCCTCGGGATCGCGCAGGTTCGTCGTGGCGATGAGCGGCCGGCCCTGATTGGCGCGGTGGGTGATGATCTGCGTGATCGTGTCCTCGACCCAGTCCGAGATCCGGTGCGCACCGAGATCGTCGAGCAGCAGCACCTCGGCGTCAAGCGCGGTGCGGTAGGCTTCGCGGTCGCTCGCTCCGGACGCCGGATCATAGCCGGAGCGGATCTTCTCGAGCAGCTGCTGGTAATCGAAAAAGACGCCCTCAGCGCCCCAGCGCGCAATCAGACTCCGCAGGACCGCCACGGCCAGGTGCGTCTTTCCGGTGCCCGGCTCTCCGATGAACAGCAGCCCGCGCCGGGTCACTCCGGGGGTGAAGGCCCGCACGTAGGCGCGCGCAGTCGTCACCGCGGCCGACAGGATGCGGTTGGCCACCGGATTGTCGGGCAGGGTGGAGAAGTTGGCGAACGAGGCGTCATGGTAGAGCGGAGGGATGTTGGCCTTTTCTTCGAGCCGCCGGGCGCGATCGGCCAGCGCGCAGTCACAACGCTCGACGCCGGTGATGCCGTCGATTTCGAGCCGCTTCCACCCCGTTCCGCCGCAGTGCGGACATGTCGGGCCGCTCATGGGATCCGGAGCCTGCTCATCACGGTTCATTGTAGCAGTGCGATCTTCGGGGGCACGACGCGGCTGCGTTATATTGGTAGGCAATGGGGCGAGCGTCCCACCTGTGGAGATTCTCATCGCGCCCAAGAGCATCAAGACCTCGCTGAAGCAACGCGGCGTGCGACTGACGCGGCAGCGGCAGATCCTGCTCGATCTGATCGACGGCTCGGGCAAGCATCTGGACGCGGAAGCACTGTACCAACTGGCGCGAGCCAAGGATCCGAAAATCAACCGCGTCACCGTCTACCGGACGCTGAAATTGCTCATGGAGACGCGGCTGGTCGACGAACTGGATCTGATGCATTTCGAGGGCGACCAGCACTACTACGAGACGCGGCTGAAGCAGGAACACGCCCACGTGATCTGCCTGATGTGCGGCAAGGTGGAGGAGTTTTTCGGCGAGCCGTTGCAAAAGCTGCGCCATCAAGTCGAGGCCAACCTGGGCTTTCAGGTGCTGCTGGCGCGCACCGAGATCGGCGGCTACTGCTCGCATTGCCAGTTGCTGCGGGAGCGCGAGCGGGAAGAGGCCCGGGCCTTGCCCGTCTCGGCGACTAAGAGGCGTCACGCCCGGGCGGCGGTTCGGACCCGATGAGCCCTCCGGCGGCCGAGAGCATCCGGGCGTCCGCGTGTTTGATCGTGGCCAGCCCCTCGGGGCACCGCAAGCGCATCCCCTTGGCGCGCACCCCGTTCACCATCGGCCGCGAAGGCGACAACGACCTCGTGCTGCGCGACAACCGTGCCTCGCGCCGTCACGCCCGGATCGTCGAGGAAGCCGGCGCGTTTTTCATCGAAGATCTTGCCAGCAAGCACGGCGTCTATGTCAACGGCGAACGCGTCCAGCGCCACAGTTTGCGCCACGGAGATGTCATTCACTTCGGCTTTGAAGACTCCTACGAGCTGACGTTCGCGGTCGACGGCGGGGAGCTCGGCCGGCTGCTGGACCACCTGCCGGCGGCAAGTCAGGCGGGCTCGGCGACGCAAAACCTGGCCAAGCTCCGCGCCGTTCTCGAAGTGGCCCGCGCGCTTCAAACCTCGCTCTCCACCGACGACGTACTGGGGGCCGTCGTCGACGCCGCGCTGACCATCACCGGCGCCGAGCGCGGCTTTCTTCTGCTGCGCGAGGGTGACGACCTCCAGATTCGCGTGGCCCGGGACGCCGGCGGGGCGCCGATCGCGAAAGAGTCCTTGCAAGTCCCCACGCGGTTGCTGCACCGGGCACTGCGCGAGCGGCCCGAGCTGCTCTCGATGACCTTCGATCCGGCGGCCGCCGGCAGCCGCCGGCCGGACGCCTCGGTAGCGCATCTGGAATTGCGGAGCGTCGTCGCCGTGCCGCTGGTGCGCGTGCGCACGGCCGATCCGCGGGAGACGGTGGCCGCCGGTATCGATGACACCGTGGGGCTGATCTACTTGGACTCGCGGCGCGACGTCGCCGACCTGTCGAGCGGCAACCGCGAACTGCTTCAGTCGCTGGCGATCGAAGCCTCCACCATCCTGGAGAACGCCCGGCTGCTCGAACAGGAGCGCGCCCGCCAGGCCTTCGAAGAGGAAATGAAGATCGCCCGGCTGATCCAGCAAAGCCTGCTGCCGAAGCGCCTTCCGGCCGCCGGCTGGTTTCAGGCGGCCGGCTCAAGCCTGCCTTCGCGCCAGGTGGGAGGCGATTATTTCGACGTCATCGCGACGAGCGAGCGCGCCTGGGCCGTAGTGGTGGCGGACGTATGCGGCAAGGGCGTGAGTTCCGCCTTGCTGGCGGCGCTGCTCCAGGGCGCCTTCCTCCGCTTCGCCGAAATGCCGGCGGATGTTGAGGCGATGCTTGGCCAGTTGAACCGGTTCTTGCTGGAGCGGACCGGCGGGGAAAAATACGCCACGCTCTTCTACTCGGTTCTGACGGCCGACGGCACGCTCCGCTGGGCCAACGCCGCCCATTGCCCGCCTGTGCTGGTGCGGTGCGGCGGCGCTCTCGAGCTGCTCGAGCCGACCGGCATGCCGGTGGGGCTGATCGACAACGCCTCCTTCGAGGTGCAGACCGCAGCGTTGGGCGACGGCGACAAGCTCGTCCTGTACACCGACGGCCTGACCGAGGCGCGCAACGAAGTCGGTCAGTTTTTCGAGTCCCGGCGGTTGCTCGGTCTGCTGCGCCGCGCCGCCGGTCTGCCCTGCCGCGTCCTGCACGAGGCATTGCTCGGCGAGCTGGCGCGCTTCACCGGGGGCGCAGAACAAGCCGACGATATCACGCTCCTGGTGATCGAATACCGGCCCTGACGCTTCCGCAAGACTGACGCGCCCTCACTCGACGATGGCCTGTGTGGCCAACACACGAAACTTCTCGTGCAAACGCAGCCCGCCGCTCGGATGCAGTTGCGCCATAAAGACGCCGATCAGCTCTTCCTCCGGATCGACGAAGAAATCGGTGTAAAAGAACCCGCCCCAGCCGTAACGTCCGACCGATCCGAGTTCGCGCAAGTCGCGCTCGTCCCGGACGACGCCGAAGCCCAGACCGAATCCGAAGTCGACGTCGAGCGTACCCACGTGGTTCGCCGTCATCAGCTCGACGCTTTTCGGGCTGAGCAGGCGGACGCCGTCGAGCTCGCCGCCGTTGAGCAGCATCTGAGCGAAGCGGGCGTAATCGGAAGCGGTCGAGACCAGGCCTCCGCCGCCGGAAAAGTAGCGCTTCGGCCCCTGGTACGGGTAGCTCACTGAATAAGCCATCCCCGGCTCTTCGGCCACTGGACCCTCGGGCAGGCGCTCGATCGGAGAATCCTCGCTGCGGCGGTAAACGGCGGCGAGGCGGCTTACTTTTTCTTCGGGCAGAAAGAAGTGCGTGTCATCCATGCCGAGCGGCTCAAAGATCCGGCGGCGGAAGAACTCGTCCAGGCTCATGCCGGAGACGACCTCGACGAGGCAGCCGAGCACGTCGGTGGAAAGCCCGTATTCGTACCGTTCGCCGGGCTGGTGAAGCAACGGGAGCGTGGCCAGGATCTTCATCTTTTCCCGGAGCGTGCCCTCGTCCTGAATCAGTCCGTGCGTGATGCCGGCGTTCTTGAGCGCCGGACCGAGCCGCTTGTTCCAGTGATAGGTCAGGCCGGAAGTGTGCGTGAGCAAGTGGCGGATCGTAATGGGGCGCTTGGCCGGCACGGGCGCCGCGCTCGAAGCGCCTTCCGGCGGCAGCACCTTCATCTCTTTGAATTCCGGCAAATAGAGCGAGACCGGGTCCGTGAGAAGGAATCTGCCTTCTTCGTACAGCATCATCACGGCCACGCTGGTGACCGGCTTGGTCATCGACGCGATGCGGAAGATCGTGTCGGTGCGCATCGGCCGTTTGGCTTCGATGTCGCTCATGCCGTGGGCCTTCAGGTAAGCGATTCCCCCGCGGCGGGCGACCAGGGTGACGGCGCCGGCGATCTGCCGGGCGGCCACATGTTCGCCGACGACCTGCTCGATGCGGCGGAGGCGTTCGCCGGAGAGGCCCACCTCTTCGGGCTCGATCACGGCCAGGCTCTGCGCCGCCGCGACAGCCGCCAGCGCCGCCGCGGCGCAAAGCCACCGAAGGGCGCGACCGATCGTTAGCTTCATAAGGAATGCCTCCCGCCTTCGAGCGTATTGTACAGGAGGCGCCCGGCGATGGGACAATGTAAGGCTCCGTGATGGCCGGGCCCGCCTCCGCTCACCGACTCCAGCTGGCGCCCGAAGAGCTGCGCCGCCTGGGTTACCGCATCATCGACCTGCTGGTCGAACACGAACGGTCGCTCCCGGGCAAGGCGGTCACGCGCGCGCTCGACCCGCGCGCCGCCCGCGAACGGCTGCGGAAGCCGTTTCCCGAGCAAGGCGTCGCCCCCGAAACGGCGCTCGACGAGATCGAGCGCGACGTTCTCAGCACCCTCACGCACGTCAACCATCCGCGCTTTTTCGCCTTTGTGCCGGGTCCGGGGAATCTGGTGAGCGCCCTGGCGGAGGCTTTGGCGGCGGGCTACAACGTCTTCGCCGGGACCTGGATGGAAGGCTCCGGCCCAGCCGAGGTCGAGCTGCACACCGTCGACTGGCTGCGGCAAATCTGCGGCCTGCCGGAGACGGCCTTCGGCTTGCTCGTCAGTGGTGGCTCGGTGGCGAATCTGACGGCGCTGGCCGTGGCGCGCCGCGTCCGGCTGGACGACCGGACCGGCCCCGGAGTGGTGTATTACTCCGATCAGACGCACTCGGCCGTCGAGCGTGCGCTCCGGATCCTCGGGTTCAGCAAGCGCCAGCTGCGCCGCCTGCCGTCGGATGAGGCTTTCCGGATCCGCCTGGAGGAGTTGCAGCAGGCCGTGGCGGCCGACCGCCAGGCAGGCCTGGTCCCGTTTTGCGTGGTGGCCAACGCGGGCACGACGAACACCGGCGCCGTGGACCCGCTGCGCGAGCTGGTCTCCTGGTGCCGCCGGCAAGACCTGTGGCTGCATGTCGACGGCGCCTACGGCGCCGCCGCAGCCCTGTGCGAGCGCGGCCGGTTGCTCCTGGACGGGCTCGACGGGGTCGACTCGCTGGCGCTGGATCCCCACAAATGGCTGTTTCAGCCTTTCGAGGCCGGGTGCGTCCTGGTCCGCGAAGGAAGCCGGCTCCTGGATACGTTCCGCATCGTTCCGCCGTACCTCGAGGATGTCTACCGGCGGGAAGGGGTGAACTTTTGCGACTACGGCATCCAGCTGACGCGCAGCTTCCGGGCGCTGAAGCTCTGGATGTCGCTCAAGGTATTCGGAGTGGCCGCCTTTCGCGAGGCCATCGCATGGGGTTTCGAGCTCGCCGAGCGGGCCGAGTCCCGGCTCCGCGCCAACCCCGTCTGGGAGATCGTCTCCCCGGCGCAGATGGCCGTTCTCTGCTTCCGCCTCCGCCCGGTCGGCGCGCCCGAGGACGAGCTGGACGCCTTCCAGCAGCGCCTGGCCGACGCGCTGTTCTGCGGGGGCTTTGCGGCGCTGACCACGACGGTGCTTCGAGGCAGGCGCGTTCTCCGGATGTGCACGATCAACCCGCGCACCACCGGCGAGGACATCGACCGGACGATCGACGAGCTCGAGCGGACAGCCGCCGCGCTGCGGTGAGGCGGCCGCGCGTGGCGCTGGCCGGGAGGGCGTCTGGCCCCTGCCCGGTAGAATGGTATTCTCCATGCGATTTGCGATTGGCCAGATCGACACCACCGTCGGCGATCTGGCCGGCAACGTCGACCGAATGATCGAGACCGCGCGGCGGGCGGCGGCCGGCGGGGCTCAGGCGGTCATCTTTCCCGAGCTCGCCGTCGTCGGCTATCCTCCCCGGGATCTGCTCGAAAAACCCAGCCTGTACGAACAGGTGCTCGCCGAGGAGCAGCGCCTCGCCGCCGAGACGGCGGCGTGGGACCTGGCCCTGATCTATGGAACCGTACGCCCGTCGGATGCGTCGACCGGCAAACGAGCCGTCAACGTCGCCGCCGTTCTGCGCGGCGGCGAAATCGTGTTCCGCCAGGCCAAGATGTTGCTGCCCACCTACGACGTTTTCGACGAGGGCCGCTATTTTCTCCCTGCCGAAAAACAGGAGGTCTTGCGCCTGCTCGGCGCCGACATCGCCTTGACGGTCTGCGAAGAC
>JBBIMZ010000071.1:0-11039 GCA_037444135.1 Solibacteraceae bacterium | reverse complement strand
GTGATGCGCACCATCTTCGACCCGCTCACGAGCGCCTTTGATCCGGCGACCAACCGGGCGCCGCGGCAGCCGTTCCCGGGCAACCGCGTTCCCCAGGACCGCATGGATCGGACGGCGCTGCGCATCCTGAAGGACATCTGGGAGCCCAACAACAGCGACAACATCACCGGGGCCAACAATTACGTCCGGACCGGTCCGATGCAGTTCAAGTACTTCAACATCAGTGACCGCGTCGATTACAACGTCAGCGACAGCATCCGGATTTTCAGCCGCATCAGCATCTTCAAGACCATCCAGACCGAGAAGAACTTCGTCGGCTCGCCCGCGCTTCAGAAAGCGGGCAGCGAACGCAATTCCTTTCAAGGGCAGGCCGACATGGTTTGGACGATCAACCCGACGACGGTCTTCAACATCCGCGGCGCCGGCCAGCAGCTGACCGACTCGTTCTACGACGCCGACATGATCATCTCCGGCTACGAGGAGTTCTGGCCGAACAACCCGTGGTATCAGGAGTACACCAAGGAGCTGCCGGCCCTCTACTACCCGGGGATTCAGGTTCAGGCCGCCACCACGAGCACGTTCGGCCGTGACGGCTTCTGGTACCAGCAGCCGATGAGCTGGAACATCCAGTCGAAGCTGTCCAAGCAGTCCGGCCGCCATTACCTCAAAATCGGCGGCGAGTTTCGCAAGACGAAGAACGACTGCGCCCGTCCGCGTCCCATGGGCTTCTATTTCGGCCGCGCCGACACGGCCAACGACGGGCTGAGCCCGGACACGGCCCGGTATGGCGCCGCCTGGGCGTCGTTTCTGCTCGGCCACCCGCTGCCGTCGTCCCGGATTTCGACCGTAGCCTTGAATCTGACTCGTCATGAGTTTTACAGCCTGTTCTTCCAGGACGACTTGAAGCTGAACCAGCGGATCACGCTGAACCTGGGTTTGCGCTACGAGTTCGAGACGCCGATCAAGGATCCCCAGCGGCGCCTTTCGCGCTACCTCGACCTGACGCAGCCGATTCCCGAGTTTCAGGGCGCCGGCACGCCGGTGCTGCCGCCCGAAGTGATGGCGATCCGCCGCAGCGCACCGGCGTGGAACGGCGCCTGGATCTTCACCGACGACGCCAATCCCGCCGCTTGGGATGCGCCGCATCTGTTCTTGCCCCGGGCGGGCATCGCCTTGCGCCTCAACGACCGGACGGCGCTGCGCGTCGGCTACGCCCGCTATGCCGTGCCGCCGACGATCGAAGGAGACGGCAACGTCGCCCTGCTCGGCAGCACGCCGTATCCGGGCTTCGAAGCGACCACGAATACGCTGGGCCCGCTCCAGGGGATTCCGCGCGCGCGACTCTCCGACCCGTACCCGGCCACCGGCCCGAATGCGAACCCGCTGGTGCCGGCCGTCGGCAAGTCGCTCGGCCGGTACACGGGACTCGGTGATTCGCTTTCTTGGTTCCGCCAGGACTGGCGCGTGGGCATGAACGAGCGCATCAACTTCAGCCTCCAGCGGCAACTGTGGAACCGGATCGTCGCCGACGTCACGTATTTCCTGAACTTCGGTTACAACCAGGCCAATTACCTGGACGGCAGCGAGTATCTGCCTAACTTAATGGATCCTCGGTACGCGTTCACTTATAAAGCCGCCGTCGACGCGCGCGTCCGGAATCCGTTCCTCGGCCTGCTCCCCAAGGAGAAAATGCCCGGGCCGCTGCGCACCCTGAGCACGCTCAGCGTCCGCGATCTGCTCACTCCCTATCCCCACTACCGGACGTTGCAGCAGAGCCCGTCCGGTGACGTCTCGAGCCGCTACCAGGCGCTTCAAGTCCAGGTCCAGCGCCCGTTCGCCAACGGCTTCAATCTCCTGCTCGGATACAACTTCAACCGCTCGCGCGAGCAAACCTTTTTCGACGACCAGGATCGCTTCGACGGCATCTACACGTGGTTCGACGGTTACAAACCGCGGCATCGCCTGACGCTCGCTAGCATCTATGAGTTCCCGTTCGGCCGCGGCAAGAAGTGGGGCGCCGGCTGGCATCCGGTGCTCGACGGCATCCTCGGCGGATGGTCCGTCAGCGGCATCTTCCAGCGCCGCTCGGGCTGGCTCTTGCGGTTCACCGGAACCGACCTGGTTACCGGCGATCCGCGCATTTCCAATCCCACGCGGGCACGCTGGTTCGACACCTCCGTCTTCGCGCTCCAGCCCGCCTACACGCGCCGCTCGAACCCCCACCAGTGGCCCGGCCTTACCGGACCCCGCTATCAGAATCTGGACTTCACCATGCAAAAGATGTTCCGGATTACCGAAAAGGTCAAATGGGAATTCCGGATGGAGGCTTATAACCTCACTAACAGCTTCATGGGTGCCAACCCGAGCACGAGCCGCACTTCCTCGACCTTCGGCCAAGTGGTCAATCAGCTCGTGACGCACCGCGGGCGCGAATTCCAGTACAGCGGCCGCTTCTACTGGTAGTCTGAGGCAGCGAGGCGGCAAGCTGAAGCTCGCCGCCTCGCCTTGAAGGGATGTTCAGCGTCTCGCGCCGCAGCCTCCTCGCCGCAGCTTCGCTTGCGTGGAGCCGCCCCGTGCGCGCGCAACCTCCCGGCAAAGTCAAAATCACGAAGTTCGTCCTCTATAAGTCCACGTTGCGCTGGCGGGATCTCTTGTTTTTGGAGGTTCACACCGACGCCGGCCTCGTCGGGCTCGGCGAGGGTACCTGTCACAATCGTGTAGATGTGGTCGAGGCGGCGATCCGCTGGCTCGAACCGTACATGGTGGGCCAGGACCCGGCCGGCCCGGAGTTTCACTGGAACCGGAACTATTACGGTCTCACGCGCTGGCGCACCGGGCCGATGCTGATGACGGCGCTCTCGGCCGTCGATATCGCCCTCTGGGACATCGAAGGCAAACGCCTCGGCGTGCCCGTGTGGCGGCTGCTGGGCGGACGGGTGAATCCAAAGTTCCGCGTCTACTACACGCACTGGACGAACGAAATGACCGACCGGTCGATCGCCGGCTTTGCCGCCCGCGCCGCCGAGACCAAGGCCAAAGGCTGGACCGCCGTGAAATGGTCCGTTCCCCGGGCGGCAAGCGAAATCGAACGGATCGATCAGACCGTGGCTCAGGTCGAAGCCGTGCGCAAGGCCGCTGGCCGCAACTTCGACATCTGCCTCGAGTTGTTCGAGAGCTTCTCGCCGCGCTCCGCGCTACGCCTGGCCAAGGCCCTCGCCGGCTACGACGTCTTCTTCCTCGAAGAGCCGATCCAGCGGGAAAACCCGGCTGCCTTTCGCGAGCTGGCCGCTCAGAGTCCGATCCCGATCGCCACCGGCGAAGGGTTGCTGTCGCGCTTCGAATTCAAGCAGCTGCTCCAGGCCGCCGGCGCGGCCATCATCCAGCCCGACGTCGTCAAGTGCGGGGGCATCACCGAGATGCGCAAGATCGCCAACCTCGCCGAAACCTACGGCGTCGAGGTGGCCCCGCACCAATGTTACGGCCCTATTGGTCACGTCGCCTCGCTCCATGCCATGTCGGTCTGCCGGAACCTGGTGATTCACGAATGGGAAGCCGATGACGAGCCGCTTTTTTCCGAGCTCACGGGTGGAAAGTTCCCAGTGCAGCGGGGCGGGGAAGTGGCGCTGCCGGAGGGGCCCGGGCTCGGCATCGACGTCGATTTCAAGGAGTTCGCCCGCCGCTTCCCTTACGCGACCAAAAGCTGACGGCTGCCGCTCAGCCCCACCAAGTCTCGCCGGGTGCCAGGTGCGCCCGCGCCACGTCCGGATCGATCTCGATGCCGTAGCCGGGCTTGTCGCGGATCGTGTAATAGCCGTTCTCGAAAATCGGCCCGTCGTGAACGACCAGATCCTGCCACCAGTCCACATAACGCGCCAGTTCGTGGATCCGGAAATCGCGCATCGAGGCGGCCGCGTGGCAGGAAGCGATGGTGCCTACCGGGCTGGCCGGATTGTGCGCCGCGGTGGCGATGTAATAATTATCGGCCAGGTCGTGGATGCGCTTGGCTTCGAGCAGGCCGCCGGATTTCGGAATGTCGAGGTGAACGATGTCGCAGCCCTGAAGCTCGATCAGGCGCCGGAAGCCGTCGCGCGTGTACAGGTTTTCGCCCGTGGCGATCGGTACGTTCACCGCATGCGTGACGCGAGCCATCGCCTCGAAATTCCCTGGAGGCACCGGATCCTCCAGCCACATGGGCTGCACCGGCTCGAGCGCCTGAGCCATCCGGATGGCGTCGCGGACGTCGTACTTCCAATGCGCCTCTACGGCGAAGTCGGCGTCGGGGCCGAGCTCCTCGCGGACGATCTCCATCGCCCGGCTGATGCGGCGCAGATCCTTGAGCGTCAGCCCGCGTGTGTAGCGGTCATGGCCGGGTTCTTTGTACTCCGGGTCGGCCCGCGGCGGAATGCCGTCTCCCTGGAATTTGAATGCGGTCCAGCCGAACTTCTCGGCCTTGGCTTGTCGCACCTGCTCGCGCCACGCCTCAGGATCTTCGGGTCGCTCGACGGCCGGCATGGTACGGTAGAAGCGGATCCGGTCCCGGAACCGGCCCCCGAGCAGATTGCAGACCGGAGCCTGGAGAATGCGCCCGGCGAGATCCCACAGGGCGATCTCGACGCCGCTGGCCGCCGTCACGGTAACGCCCGCCAGCGCTCCGGCCCCCGCGCTCTCCATCAGCATTTTGGTGTAAAGCCTGTCGACGTTCAGCGGATCCTCGCCGGCGACGATCGGCCGCATCTTGTTCACCACCAGGTCCTTGACGCCCCAACCCCAATAGGCTTCGCCGAGCCCGTACAGGCCGGCATCGGTCTCCACTTTGATCAAGTTCCAGTCCCATGTGCCCCGCACGATCATGCACTTGACGTCGGTGATCTTCACCTTGCCGCGCAGGCCCGCAGCGAGGCGGTGGAGCGGCAACGAAGCCGTGGCGGCAGCCCTGAGGAACTCTCGGCGTGTCATTCAAAACAATCCCCCTCCTCTAACTCTAGGCGAAGCACTGAGGCGCGGCTACTTTGCGATCGGGAGGGTCACCGGGAGCGAGTCGCGCCCGTCGATCCACACGATCAGGGGAACGGCGTCGCCGGCGGGCGCGCCAATGCCGAGGAAGAACTGGACTTCGTGCAACTCGGGGCGGCCGGCGATCGGCGCGACGCGCTCGGCGGCATGGCGGGCGCCGCCCACGTCGATCGTCACCCGCTCCGGCGCGATCGCCTCTCCCGGCTCACCGAGCCTTGCCACTTGCAGCCGGATCAGATCCCCCGGCCGCGCCGGACGGCCCGGACCGACCGCCTGGTCCGGCCCGGAGGTGATTGAAAGCACCTGCGGCGGCGCCGGACGCACCGTGAACGCGATCGGATACGCTTCGCCCTGAGGCGTCCGCAGGCCGAGCACCGCCACGCCGAGCGGCGTCGATGGCGGCGTCTCGAACGCAATCACGTCGCCGTCTACCGCGCGCACCGCCGCCGGCTGGTCATTCACGGTAATCGAAAGCGAGCTCGCGGCGACCCCCGCCGGGAGCCGCGCCGCTCGCACCAGCGTCGTCCCGCCCGGATAAGCGCCCGCCTTGCCCGTGACGGCATCCCGAACCGGCGCCACCAGCGTCGGCCGACCGCTTGCCGGAGTGACTTCCAGCGCTCCCGCCGCGATGACTTCGAGGCCGTCGACGACCGTGACCGGCCAGACTCCGGTAGCCGCCCCCTCGGCGACACGGACGTTGGCCACCATGCGCGTTGGCCCCAGCACCCACACGCTGCGCACGACCACGTCCTCGGAGCCGAAGCCAAGTTCCGCCCATCCGGGGGCGAATCGCGTGTTGGCGCCCACGACCTCGATCATGGCTTCCACGCCCGCCGACAGGCTCCGCTGTGAAAGGATCGCGGCACCTTCCGCCTTGGAGTCGTAGTCGAAAACGGGCGAGTCCGCTCCATGAATGAACCAGGAGCTTTGCCCGTCTTCGCCGGCGGCCACGACGGTGGCGCGGTGCTGGCTGCGGGCCGGAGGCGGCTCGACCACCAGGCCGTTTTCGGTAGCGCTCAGCACCGCCGCCGGAACGCCGTCAAAGTAAATCTTTGTCGTGCGGGAAAGATTCTGGCCCAGGACGGCCACCGCCGGGCGGCCGTCGGAAGCCGTCGTGCGGAACAGTTGCGTGATCGCCGGCGGCGCAGCCGCCACTAGATGAAAGCCGGCCGGACGCACATAGATGTAGTTGTTCAGAGAAAAGAGCAGGTGCCGCGGACCGGTTCCGGAAAAGGGATGGAAATCTAAGTTGATCTGGACGAACCGGGGATCGGGAGCGTACGGCTGGATGCCGCCCGGCGCGATCACTGCCGAGCCTCCCACCACCGAGGCCCCGAGGCCCGGAGCGGGAGCGGCACCCGTCGACAGGCCGATCCCGGACACCACCAGGAAACGCCGCGCTCCGGACAGATGAAGATAGCCCTGAGGCACCGGCACGTTCGCCGGAAACGAGTATGTCGAGACCGCATACAGATCCAGGCCGTTTCGCGGACGCACCGAAAAGTCGATCCCTTCGAGCGGCTCGCCCGGTCGAACCACCAGCGCCTGGGCCGCCTCGACTGTCTTGGCGCCCGGGTAGAATTCGGTTTCAAAATACGGCCCCGGCGGGATCGCCTCTCCGGCCCGGTCGCGGGGGAGCACGATGTTCGCGGGACTGACCTCTCCGTAAACCGGCGGCGGCAGCGGATGGGCGTACACGTAGTAAGATCCCGGGGCGAGGCCCTCGATCCGGTAGGTTCCGTCCGGGTTGGTCAGCGCGCTGATGGCGGCGCCCTGCGGCGAAATCGCGACCACGGAAGCCAGATTCACGCCCTTACCGGAAAGCGTCACCCGGCCGGCGATGCTGGCCGTCGTTTGCCGCCATCGCGGCGTGGGGTAGAGCAGGGAAACGCCCGCCACATCGTCGGCGGCCAGCGGCCGCGCTCTCGAGGTTGCCCGCGTGATGCTGGTCGCCATTACCGAAGAAGTGAGCGTGTGCTGAAGGCCGAGAGCATGGCCGATTTCATGCACCACCGTCAGGAAGAAGCTCTCGCTGGCCGTGCGTTGCCCGCTCAGGTCGCGATTGAGAATCACCACTGCGCGCGTGATCGGGATGAAGCTGCCGCTCTGGTCCGAGGACACCTCCCCGCGGGTCGTCGGTCCTCCCAGTGCGATGAGGCCCGGAGGGATTTCGTCGAACAGGATCTCGATGGCCGGCGAGTTCCCGTTGCGGGCTTCCTCGCCCGTCAGACCGCCGAAGGCGAGGCGCAGCTCCGAGGTGGGAACTTCGTTCCAGGCGGCCGCGGCGCTGCGGATCTGGCTCAGGAGCGATTCAAAGGAATCACCCGGGGCCAGCGCCGTCGGGCCCTGACGCGCAACATAGTAGCGGACGGTGCGGTCGGCGAGGACGCTGAGATCGAATTTCTCGAGCGCTGCCGCGTAGGGAGGAGCCGAGCTGAGCCAGTGGACGAAGTGATAGTAGCCGAACGCCGACGAGGCCACCAGGATGCCGCCCCCTGCGGCCGCCCAGCGCTTCAGTCTTCTCCACATGCCCGTTCACCGGCTGGCGCCGGCCAACACCTGGCGGACGCGGCTGCGCATCTCCTCCAAGGAAACTGAAACCGCCACGTCCTCCACGCGCCGTCCGGTCCCGGCCTCCAGGACCACTTCTCGGCTTGCAGGTCGCTCGGCCACCAGGGACCCGTCGGGAGCCCGCTTGACCTGGAACACCCCCTGCGAGAAGCCGATCACCTGGGTCAGGCCGCTCTTGCCGGTCCACAGAAACAGCAAGTATTCGCTTCCCGCCGCCAGCACCGGGGCCCCTGAGAAATTCTGTTGCACGCGCCCATAGTCGCCGCCGGGAATCGCGACCTCAACCCGGGCGGCCGGGGGACCTTTCCAGCGATCATCCACCTGAACCTGAACGAATGTGTAGACAACAGGTCCCCGCAGCGCCGTCCGGGAACTCAGAATGCGACCGCGGACGATTTCGGTTGACTTCTGGATCATCTCCTCGAGGCTGAGCTGCTCCAGGGTGGCGGCTGGAAGCGGAACGAGCGCAACGAGCACGAACAAGGACCTGAGCGAGAAGTTCACAGGGCGCATTCCCGCCACCTGCCCATTCGCCGAGCAGTTCGCCTGCCAAGCAAACTTACGGAAAAATAAGGGCGTTGCCCGTTCAGAAGCGCGGCGCCTGTGTCCCCTTGACACGGTTCGGCGGCGCTGTGACCCATCACTGGGAAAGCCGCGCCAGGCCGGCGACGGCGAACGTCACCAAGAAGGCGATCGCCAAAGGCATCAGGGCGCCCACCGCCGTCCATTTCGCGCTCCGCGTCTCCTTCCATATCGTCAGGATCGTCGTTCCGCAAGGGTTGTGAAGCAGCGAGAACAGCATCAGGCACACGGCCGTCACCAGCGTCCAGCCGTGCTGGTCGACCAGTACGGCCCGGAGCTGATCGAACGAAGCCGCCTCCGTCATCATCCCGCTGCCCGTGTAGACCATCAGCATCGTCGGCACGACGATTTCGTTTGCCGGGATGGCGATCACGTACGCGAGCAGGATCACCCCGTCCAGGCCCACGGCCCGGCCGAGCGGGTCGAGGAACCGCGCTGCGTGATCGGCCAGGCTGGCCCCTCCGGCTTCGATGTTGCCGAGAATCCAGATCAACGCCCCGGCCGGAGCCGCGGTCATCATCGCGCGGAACAGGACGAACACCGTCCGGTCGATCAACGACGTGTACAGGATCCGCAGAATCGATGGCCGCCGGTAAGGAGGCAGCTCTAAAGTGAAGGCTGAAGCTTCGCCCTTAAGCAGCGTGCGCGCCAGCAGCCAGGAAACGAGGAAGGTGAATCCGGCGCCGATCAAAACCACGCCTACCACGGACCCGGCCGCCGCCAGTGACGCCAACGCGGGAGGGAAGGCCGCCCCGACGAAGATGGTGCCCAGCATGATCAGCGTCGGAAAGCGCCCGTTGCACGGCACGAAGTTGTTCGTCAGGATGGCGATCAGCCGCTCCCGCGGCGAATCGATCACGCGCGTCGAGATCACCCCGGCGGCGTTGCAGCCGAATCCCATGGCCATGCTGAGGGCCTGCTTGCCGTGCGCACCCGCTTTGCGAAACAGCCAGTCGAGGTTGAAGGCAACGCGCGGCAAATACCCCAGGTCCTCCAGGATCGTGAAGATGGGGAAAAAGATCGCCATCGGCGGCAACATGACGCTCACGACCCAGGCCAGACCCCTCCAGATTCCGTGCCAGAGCAACCCTGTCACCCACCATGGCGCGCCCCACCCCTCAAACAGACCGGCGGCGTGCTCCTCGATGGCGAACAGCAGCCAGGCGATGAGTTGGGAGGGGTAATTGGCGCCCACGATCGTGAGCCAGAAGATCGCCGCCAACAGCATGAGCATCAAGGGAAGTCCGAAAACCGGGGAGGTGACCAGCCGGTCGATCCGCTGGTCCAGGTCCCAGCCTCCCTCACCCCGACGCCGTACGGTCCGGGCTGCAATCTGGTGCGACTGCTCGAAGAGGCTGGTGACCATCTGGTCACGAAAGTCGATCCCGAGCTGACGCCGCAGCCGGTCCGTGCGCTCCAAAACTTCCTGAGGGTTCACTGCGTACCCTCCAGAGAAATCAGACGGTTAGCCCGTTGCACCGGGGAGGCCTGCGACTCCTCCAGCCGCGCCAGCTCGCCCGAGAGCAGCGCTTGCCGCACCCGATGGTCGCCATCCAACAGCCGGTACGCCACCCAGCGAGCGTTCGGGAGTCCCGGCGCTACCGACTCAATCAGGGGCACCAACTCCGCGACAGCCCGCTCCAGCCCGCTGTCCACAGGCAGGCGCCTCGGCTTCGTCACGATCTCGCCCCGACAGACTCCGGCGATCGTGTGCACAAGCTCGTGGAGTCCTTGCCGCGTCCGGGCCACTGTCGGGACCGCCGGGACGCCGAGCTCACGCGCCAAAGCCCGGACGTCAACCTCGATGCCTTTCCGGTCCGCCTCGTCCATCAGATTGACACATAAGACGACTTTATCTGTGATTTCAAGAACTTGGAGCGCGAGATTGAGATTTCTCTCCAGGGCTGTGGCGTCCATCACCACCACGGTGCAGTCGGGGCGCCCGAAAAGAATAAAATTCCGGGCGATCTCTTCGTCTTCGGAAGCTGACAGCAGCGAGTAGGTCCCCGGCAAATCGACGAGTCGATAGTGGATGCCGTCAAAAGAAAAACCGCCCTCGGCCCGCGTCACAGTCTTTCCGGGCCAGTTGCCCACATGCTGGCGGAGTCCAGTCAATGCATTGAAAATAGAGGATTTGCCAGTGTTCGGGTTGCCTGTCAGCGCCACCAGATAGGAATAATCGGCGGCCTGCAAACCTATTTGAGACAGCCGCGAGGCCGCCGGGCACTTGGCGCAACTGGTTCCGCGCGAATCTTCCGAGCCCATTCTCAATTCCGTGTAGCCTCCGGTCCCAGAGGACGAACCCATACGTGCCGCGCTTGCTCATTCCGCAAAGCGACAAGCGTGCCGCGTACCCTGTAGGCGCGGGGATCGCCGACAGGCGTGGCCAGCTCGGGCGTGACTTCTGTGGCGGGAGTCAAACCCAAATCCAGCAGGCGACGCCGGGCCAGTCCACGGAATTCGGGATCGAGTTGCACCACCAGCGCCTTCTGGCGAAGGGCCAGCTCCGACAGCGGCAGGATCGCCTGGCCTCGATCCGCGGCCGACGCCGGCCGGACATGGACATTGGCCGCCGAGGCTCGATTCAGGCGCACTTGCAAGTGGGCGACAGCGACCGTGATCGAGTCAGGCAGACTTTCAACAACCTGCAAGGTCGTTCCCGGACTTAGGCCCAACTCGAGGATCTTCTGGAGCAGGAACTCAGGTTCATCTTCAACGTGAACTATCACTGCTTTTTGATAAAGCGGCCAGTCAGTTAAAGGAACCTCCTCGAGAGGCTCAACCGAGCCGTCGGCCTGGGGAATGGGGTCGCCGTGGGGATCGCGCAGCGGATGGCCTAGGTGCGCCTCGAGCGCATCCAGGCGTTCCGAGCT
>JBBIMZ010000070.1:0-11078 GCA_037444135.1 Solibacteraceae bacterium | reverse complement strand
GCTCCTCGATCTCGGCGAGCGTGTGCTAATCCTGGACGACCTGTCGAGCGGTAGCGTCCGCAACATTGCGCACTTGCGCTCGAACCCGCGCCTGGAATTCGAGGCCGCCAGCATCATGGACCGCGGGATCCTCTTCGAGATGGTGGACGCCGCCGACATCGTCGTGCACTTGGCCGCCACCGTCGGCGTGCTCAACATCATCGAGAGCCCCGTCACCACCATCCAGAACAACGTCGGCGGAACCGAGGCGGTCTTGAACGCCGCCGCCAAGAAGAAAAAGAAAGTGATTGTGGCGTCGACTTCCGAGGTCTACGGCAAGAGCACGCAGCCGGTCTTTCGGGAGGATGGCGACCTGGTCTTCGGGCCGACCTCGAAGTCGCGCTGGAGTTACGCCTCGAGCAAAGTCGTCGACGAGTTTCTGACGCTGGCGTACTGGAAAGAGTACCGCGTTCCCACCGTGATCGTGCGCCTGTTCAACACCATCGGGCCGCGCCAGACGGGCCGGTACGGCATGGTGGTGCCCCGGTTTCTCCGCCAGGCGCTCAGCGGGCAGAACCTGACCGTGTTCGGCACGGGCGAGCAAACCCGGTGTTTCACCTACGTGGCTGATGTCGTCCAGTGGATCCTGCTGCTCGCCGCCAACGAGAAGGCTGTCGGCGAAGTCTTCAACCTCGGCAATCCCGAGGAGGTCACCATCAACGAGCTGGCGCGGCGCATCATCCGCCTGACCGGGGCCCAGGTCGGCATCGATCATGTCCCCTATTCAGAGGCGTACGAGGAGGGCTTCGAGGACATGGAGCGCCGCGTTCCCGACATCACCAAAGTGTGCTCTCTTACGGGCTATACGCCGCGGTTCAGCCTCGACGAGAGCCTGCGGCTGACGCGCGACTGGTTCGTCGCCGAAAAGATTCTCGAGGAATCGGCGACCTTCCAATACAGCCTCCCGCAACTGGAAACCGCCGGCCGCGCCGCGCCGGGAGGAGACCGGCCGAAGCGGCATGATGGCTGAGACGCCGGCGGCTTCCGGGGAACCGACGGCCTCGGACCCCCGGAGATCCCCGGCGCCCGGCGTGTGGCGGGAAACTACCTGCTGCTGATCTCCGGCGAGGCGTTGGCCAAGCTGGCGAACTTTTTCGCCTTCACGTTCCTCGGCCGGACCTTCGGCGCCGCGAGGTATGGAATCCTGGAGTTCACCCTGGCGGTGATGGTGTTCTTCACGCTGCCGGTGGATCTGGGCCTGGGCGTGTTCGGCGCGCGCGAGCTGGCCAAGGACCGGCGCTCGGCCGCACGGCTGTTGGCGCACGTCACGCTCCTGCGCGCCGCGCTGGCGCTGGTTTCGCTCGGAGCGGTGCTCGTCTTCGCCTGGCGCCTCGGCGCGCCTGCGGAACAAAAACAACTGCTCGTGCTTTACGGGTGCAGCCTGCTCGGGGCGCCACTGCTGTTGCAATGGTTCTTTCAGGGGCAGGACCGGATGCACTGGGTCGCGCTGGCCTCACTGGTGCGCTACGGCACCTTCGCGGTCCTGGTGTTTTCGCTGGTGGACCGGAACACCCGGCTGGTCCGGATCGGCCTGATCGAGTGCGCGGCCGTGGCCGCCGCAGCCCTGTCCTGCGCCACCGTCGCCGCCGGCAGCCGCGAGCTGCGGTGGCGCGGTGTGCGCGTGTCGCTCGGGAGCACGCTCGCCTGCCTGCGGGAGGCCGCGCCGATCGGGCTGACCGAGTTGACCTGGGCGGCTCTTTGGTACACCGCCACGGTGCTGCTCGGTCTGATGCTGGCCGGCGAGTCGCTCGGGTGGTTCGGGGCGTCGCACCGGGCGCTGATGGCCGTGCATACGTTCGTCTGGCTGTACTTCTTCAATCTGTTGCCGTCGATCTCGCGCAAAGTGTCTGAGCCGAGGCCGGAACTGGTGCGCCTGCTGGGAAAGTCGCTGCGCCTAACTTTGTGGGCGGGCGTTTTCCTGGCCCTCTTAGTCACCGTGTCAGCGGGCGCGCTGCTCGGCCTGGCTTTCGGGCCCGCATTTCGCTCCGGCGGCCCGTTATTCGCTACGCTGATCTGGATGATTCCGGTGGCGCTGGCCAGCGGACACTACCGCTACACGCTTATCGCCTATAACCGGCAGGGGCTGCTGTTGCGGGCGACGGCGGCCGCGGCGGCGTTGGTGGTGGCCTCCTGCCGCATTCTGATCCCGCATTGGGGTGCGGCCGGGGCTGCCTGGGCGCTGCTGGCGGGCTGTACGCTCGAATTCGCTTTGGTCTTCGTTTACGTCCGGCGCGAGATCGCGGCGATCCCTGTGGCGCAGTCCTTAGCGAAGCCGGCCCTTAGCGCGGCGTGCGGGCTGGCGGTCTTTGGAGTGCTGCCGGTGCATCCGGGCGTCTCTGCCGGGGCGGCGGCGGGCGTTTTCCTGCTGATCATGGGGGTCTTTGAGAGAGGCGAGATTCGCCGCGCGGCGGCCGCTCTACTGCCCGCCCGCATGGGGAGGGGATGAACTTGGCCTGGACCGGTGCGCGGTTGACGGCAGCCTCTGCGATCGCCGCTGGCGCTCTGCTGGGCTGCTTTGCTGCGCTCGTTTCGAGCGCGGCGATCGAGCAGGCCGTGCGCGGGGCGGCGGCCGGACGTCTGGCGTGGGGTCCGGCGCTGTTCCGCGGGCTGTTAGCGGCGCACGGTGTGGCCCTTGCCGCTGTGGGATGGCGGCGCTGGCGGCGCCCTTCGCGGCCCCGCCGGTGGAGCCTGTCGCCGCGCGTTTCTCCCGGCCTTCTGACCGTTGCCGGCCTGCTGACAGCGATCGCCGCCGCCTTGCGCTTCCATCAGCTCGGCTCGCAGCTCTGGTACGACGAAGTCCTGACTCTGGTCGACTCGGTACGCCTGCCCCTGGGAGAAATTGTCTCGAGCTTTCCCAGCCAGAACCACCACATGTTGTATTCGATTCTCGCCCGGCTGGCTTTCGATCTGTTCGGCGAAAGCGCTTGGGCGCTGCGGTTGCCCGCCGCCGCCTTCGGCGTGCTGAGCATCTGGGCCTTGCTGGCGTTGGGATTGAAGCTGACCGGCCCCCGCAACGCCCTGCTCGCCGCGGCCCTGATGACCTTTTCCTATCACCACATCTGGTTTTCGCAAAACGCCCGGGGTTACTCGGGCCTGCTGCTGTTCGCGACGCTGGCGACCTGGCTCTGGGTCGAGGCCTGTGAGCGGGACGAGTGGAGCTGGTGGCTGGGCTACAGCGCCGCGGTGTTCTTCGGCCTGTGGGTGCAGCTCACCATGCTGTTCGTCGTGGCCGGGCACGGCTTGGTCTACCTGGGAATGCTTGCGCGCCGCCGCGCGAGCCTGAAGGCGGTTGCGGCCTGGCTGGCGGCCGGCTCGGCCACGCTTCAAGTCTACGCTTTGAGCCTGCCCGAGTTTCTCCGGTCTGCTGCCGGCGAGGTCTCCATCCCCTCGGCGTGGACGAATCCGCCGTGGCTCGCCGGGGAGACTGTGCGGAACCTGGCCGTGATCCCGGGCGGCATTGCGGCCGTGCTGGCCGGGACTCTAGTCTTTGCGGTGGGCTGGTGGGAGACGTTTCGCCGCAACGCCGGCGCCGCGCTTGCGATGACGTTGCCGGTGGTGCTGTGCGCCGGAGCGATGCTGGCGCTGGGACACAACCTCTGGCCGCGCTTCTTTTTCTTCGCCATGGGATTTGCGCTGCTGTTCCTTGTGGAAGGCGCGATGAGGCTGGCCGGGCTGGCGGCTGGGGCGCTCAGGCGCATCGGGCGCGGCGAGCGTCTGGCGGCGAGGGCCGAGGCGCTGGTGGCCGTGGCGCTTCTGGCCGCCGTTGCGGTAACGGCTCGGAAGGCTTACGCGCTGCCCAAACAGGATTTCCTCGGAGCGAAGGCCTACGTGGAGCAGAACCGCCGACCGGGCGACGTCGTCGTGGCCGTCGGGCTGGCGGCCAAAGCCTACGGCGACTACTACGCTCCCGAGTGGCGGCGCGCACAGAGCCCGGCCGAACTCGACGAACTCGGCCGCACGCACTCCCGGCTCTGGCTGGTGTACACCTTGCCGGTGCAGATTCAGGGATTCTTGCCCGAGCTCTGGGAGCGGATCCAGCGCGATTTTCGCGTGGTGGCGGTGTTTCCCGGAACGCTGGGCGGCGGTGAAGTGTACGTCTGCCGCCGGGCGCCGCCGTAGAATGAAAGGACGTACCGATGGGCCCGGCGCTCAGTGTGGTCATCCCCGCCTATAACGAGGAGGCGGCGATCGGCGGCGTTGTCAGCGAGATCCGCGAGCTGCTGGTCGAGAGCGGCCTGCGCCCTGAGATCCTCGTCGTCGATGACGGTTCCCAGGACGGCACGTCGGCGGCTGCCTTCGCCGCCGGCGCGCGCGTGATCCGCCACCGTAACAACCGCGGCTACGGGGCGGCGCTGAAGACCGGGATTCTGGCGGCCGGCCATGACGTCATCGCCATCATCGACGCCGACGGCACCTACCCGGCGCAGGCCATTCCGGCGATGCTCGACAAGCTGCGCAACGCCGATATGGTCGTGGGCGCGCGCGTCGGCAGCAAGGTCCACATTCCGCTCGTCCGGCGCCCGGCCAAGTGGGTGCTCGGCCTGCTGGCTAACTATGTGGCCGCGGCCCGGATCCCTGACCTCAACAGCGGTTTGCGCGTCTTCCGGCGCGATGTCGTGGTGCAATATTTTCCCATCTTGCCGGACCAGTTCAGCTGGACGACGACGATCACGCTGGCGATGTACAGCGACAAGTACGCCGTCGATTACGTGCCGATCGATTATCATCCCCGGCAGGGCCGTTCCAAGATCGTTCCCTGGGACGCGATGAGCTTCGCGGTGCTGATTCTGCGCACGGCGATGCTGTTTCGCCCGTTGCGGGTCTTCCTGCCGGTGGTGGCCGTCTGTTTCGGCTACGGCGCCGTCAAGACGCTCATCGACCTTCAGGAGATCGGCAACCTGTCGGCCTCGGCCACGCTGGCGCTGTTGAGCGGATTGCTGATCCTGCTGATCGGGATGCTGGGCGACGCGATCGCCACGCGGCTCGGCCGGCTGAGCGCCAACCCGGTGATCGGCGTGCGCTCGCAAGGCTTCGAGGTGGCCGACAAAGAAGACGCGGACGGGCGGGTCCTGCCGCGAAGCGGAGGTTGAGCGGGTGGACGGATTGCGCCTTTATTTGCTGGGTGGTCTCGTCTTCCACAAGCTGGTCTGGGAAGTGCTGAAGCGGCGCCAGCCGGCGCACGCCCGGCCGGGCGCGGGATCGCTGGTGGCGCGCGCAGCCAAACTGGTCAAGCTGGCGATCCTGCTCGGCATTCTCGTGCAGACGCTCCTGCCGGACGTCCTGCCGATCCGCGCCGAGCCCGGCGCCCTCCGCGCGGTGGGCGGCGCTCTGTTTACGGCCGGCTTGCTCGTGGCGGTGGCCGCGCGCCTCCAGCTCGGGCGGAACTGGTCCGACATTGAGGCGGGCCTGGTTCAGCCCGATCACGAACTGGTGGCGCGGGGTTTGTAAGTTTAGTTGAGCAACGAGATCTACTCAGGCGATTTGTTGCTACTCGCCGGTCTGGAACTGGCGCTCAACTCCTGGCTAATGCTCGGCGTCCTGGCTCTGGCGGCGGTCGTTTACCGGCAGGCAGTGAAAGAGGAGCGGGTTCTCTTGGCCACGCTCCCGGGTTACGCCGGCTACTGCGCGCGCACGCGCCGTTTCATTCCTTACGTGCTCTGAACCGGTTTCGTGCTACCCTGAACTCAATATGAGCCCCTGGGAGCGCGTCGCGCGGCATATCCGCATCACGCGAAGAAATTACAGCTGGGGCGATCCGCCGACTCCGCCGTTCCTGATTCTGTTCATTAATTCCATCTGCAACCAGACCTGCGAGCACTGCTTTTACTGGCGCAACCTCAACCGCCGCGACGATCTCACCGTCGAGGAACTGTGGAGCCTCTCGAAGGATCTGGGGCGGATCGAGAATCTGAACCTGTCGGGTGGTGAGCCGTTTCTCCGGAAAGAGTTCGGCGAGATCTGCCGGTTCTTCATCCGCAACAACGGCGTCCGGCAGATCTACGTGCCGACCAACGGCTCGTTCGCCGAACGGACCGTGCGGGCGCTCGAGGAAGTTTTCAAGGAACCCGGGCTGGATCTGTTCGCGGTGGAGCTCTCGCTCGACGGCATGCACGAGTTCCATAACGCCTTTCGCGGCATGCGGGACGCCTTCGAGCGCGCAATGGCCACCTACGACGCGCTGGCCGAGTTGCAGAAACGGGAGCCGCGCCTGCGCATCCACTCGATTTCGACCGTCACCGATACGAACGTCGACGAGATCCGGCGGCTGACCAGTTACTTGTATGAGCGCTGCCCGGCGATGGACCACCACAATCTGGCGATCATTCGCGGGGACCGCAAGAATCCGTCACTGCAAGGGCCGGCGCTCGAGGAATACCGCCGGCTCTACGAATATATGCGGCGGCTCTGGGCGCCGCGGGAAACCGGCCGCTACGGCTCGATCGTCGATCCGATGCTGCAGACCGCCAAGACGCAGACGGCCGAGCAGAGACGGCAGGTGGTGCCCTGCCGTGCAGGGGTGCTTAGCGCCGTCGTTTATTCGAACGGCGACGTCAGCGTCTGCGAGACGCATCCCCCGGTCGGCAACATCCGCCAGAAGCCCTTTTCCGAAATCTGGCGCTCGGAGGAGGTGCGCCGGCTGCGGCGCTCCATCGCGGCCAAGGAGTGTTACTGCACCAACGAGGTCTTCCTCTGGCCGAGCATCGTCTACCAGCCCGTGCAGCTTGTCAAGATTTTGGTGCAGGCCAGAGCTTGGGAGAAACCGGAACCTCTGCCGCCGGAGGCGCAGCCGCCCCGCCAGGACGCAGCCGCCCCGCTCAAAGTGCTTCAGTAGCGCACCGTTTCCTCGAAGACCGCGAGCAGCTTTTCCGCCGCCCGGTCCCAGGAGAAGGCGGCCGCACGCTCCAGGCCGCGCTCGCCGAGCCGCCGCGTCCGCTCCGGATCCGAGAGCAATTCTTCGATAGCAGCCGCCAGCGCCGCTTCGCTGGTTCCGTCGACGAAGATGCCGGCCCCTCGGGCGACTTCCTCGACGGCATGGCCGGCGGTGGCGACGATCGCCGTTCCGCACGCCATCGCTTCGAGCGCCGGCAGGCCGAAGCCTTCATCGAGCGATGGCAGGACCACGACGGCCGCGCGATTGTATAGCCGGCAGAGCTCCTCATCGGGAACATAGCCGGTGAAGACGACGCGCTCGGCCAGTTCGAGACGCGCCGCCTGCTGGCGAAGTGCGCCGGCTGTGCCTTTGAAGGCATCCGAGCTGTAATTCCCGACGAGCAACAGCTTCAGATCCGGCCGCCCGGGCGCCAGACGGGCGAACGCGCGGACTAACGTGTCCAGGTTTTTGTGCGGATTGAAGCCGCCCACGTAGAGCAGCCACGGCTCCTTGGGCGGCGCCGGCGCCAGCTTTCGGAACACCGGCGAAGCGGCTTCGTAAACCACGCGAATTCTCGAGACGGGGATTTTCAGCACTTCGGCCAGACACCGCTTGGAATATTCGGACACCGTCAGCACCAGGCGGGCCTGAGTCACCGCCAGGCGGACCTTGGCCCACCAGAAGGCCGCCTGCCGCCACGTGGCGAAATGGAGCTTCGGGTCGCGCTCCGGGATCGTGTCGTGAATGCACACCAGGACGGGACGCCGGGGGACGACCGGGAAGTAGGAATAGACCGATGAAAAAAAAACCAGGTCCAGGCGTTCGCGCTGGACGGCGCGCATCATCCGGAGCAGATCCGCCACCGAACGCCGTCCCTCGGAAGACGCCGCCTCGGTCACGGGGCTGGACAGCTCGACCCGGACCGGACGGAAGGGGCCCTCCAGGGAAAACGATTCGTAAGCGAAGGAGTCCAGAAAGAGGACGTACTCATGGGTGCTGTTCCGGCGCGCCAGTGCCGCCAGAATCTCCCGGAGGAAGCGCCCGTAGCCCCGGCGGTTGCCCCAGCAGCCGCCGTCGATGCCGATCCGCATGCTTACAGTATCCGACGGATGCGCCGCAGCGTCCGGCGGAGGGCGACATAGGCTGCGCCGCGCAGGCTTCCGGTGACGGCCTGCTCGAAGCGGCTCACCGAGCGGAAATAGTATGCGTCCAGCCGCGGCAGCGCATAGGGATCGTCGTGCGGCGTTGCATAGCGGAGCTCGGTCCCGCAAGCGCCTTCATACAATTCCGCGGCGATCTGGACAACGTGGGGAGCGGTGCGGCCGTAAGGGTACGCGAACCACCGCACAGGCCGGCCCGTTCGCTCTTCGATCTCCGAGCGGCAGGCCCGCATCTCCTCGCGGGCGCGTTCCGGCCCAATCGCTGTCAGGTCAAGGTGAGAAACGCCGTGCCCGCCGAGTTCGATGCCGGCGGCCGCCAGTCGCTCGAGCTCGTCCCAGCTCATCAACGGCAGGCGCGGAACGCCCGTGTAGCCCTTCTGATCCCAATCGTTCCAGCCTCCGCATCGCCCGGAAACGACGAACACCGTGGCGGGAAAGCCGTAGCGGGCGAGTTCCGGCAACGCGTGCTCGAAGACGCTGCGAAAGGCATCGTCGAAAGTGAGCGCCACGGCGCCGGGTCTCCGGTGGACCTCGTCGAGCGGGATGACGGGGATGCGGTGCCGCGCGAGGCACTCCATCTGCCGCCGAAACAGCGCCGGGGGCATCGAGATGACCGAACCGCTCCCGTCAAGCGAATGGTAGGTCAGAACCGCCGAGCGAGATCCCACGGAACTTAGATCACGGTCAGAAAGAAGACATTGGCGGGTGCACCTGCGGGGGAGACGACCTCGCCGGCCGGTGTCCGCGCCAGGGCGTAGTACTTGATGAGGGAGGCGCCGGCGGGAAAGGGCCCCAGAACCGCGCGATACGTGCGGCGGCCGGCGAGTTCGGCTGGCACGGTCTGCCACTGGCCGCCGCTGCGGCGCCTCCAAAAGACGGAGACCTGTTGCGGCGGGCTCGATCCCGCGGCGATGACCGTGAGGCGGATGCGACTGTCGCGCTCGAGCAGGCCGGGCCGCGTAGGCACCAGGACACGCGGCGGTGCTTCCGAATCGGACGCGAGGACTTCGGCCAGCCGCTGGTTGATCGCCTCCGGCATCTCGCCGAGGTACTCCTGGATGGAAAGCGGGAGCCGGTGGAGCGCCAGCCGCACGAACTTGTTGTGCTTGGAGGCGAGCGTGCCCAGGTCGTTCCGCGTGGCCACGATCCGCTCAAAGGCGAGCATGGCGGCGCGGACCTGATCCGCGAGGCGGAGCCAGAGTGGCACGGCCTCCGCCGCCACGAGCTTGTGGGCCTCGGCTGGCGCGCCCGATTTCTTGCGCTCGGCGGCCTTCTCGAGCACTCGGTGGAGGCCGGCGGCAAGCCTCCAGGCTTCGGAGTAGGGAACCAGGAACTCGACGTGCCCCGCCAGGTAGGCCAGTCGCTCGCGCTCGAGCGGCGAGGCCGCTTCGGCCACGAGCCGGCGCAGCGCAGCTAGGACCTCCTTCTGCGAGGCGACAACTTCGGCTTCAGGCTCGTAGCCGCTCCAGAAAGTGAACGCCTCGTTGTAGTCTCCCGAAAACTGCCGCGTCACAGCATGGCCGTCCTTGAATTCGCCGGTGAACGTGGAAAGCAGCTTCCGGTTGCGGTCGACGTCGGCGAGCAGGTTCGCCAGCCGTCCGGTGCGGTCACGGGCGGCTTGCGTGGCCGCGTAAGCCTGATAGTAGGCCGCCGGCCGGAGCGAGGCGTCCCAGAGCGAGCGCGCGAAGTAGCCCGCCGTCGGATCGACGATGCGGTGGCGCCAGTGGATGCCGAGCATGCCCTGGCAGCCGTATTGGGCGGCCAGGTTGATGTCCCGCTCGAAACGGTGCGCGTGAAACTGCGCCTGCCACATCCCCGGGTCGTCCTCGAGCCAGGGGATGGGCCAGCGCTCGCGGGCGCCGAGCTTTCCGAAGACTTCATGGACCGGATCCCACCCGAGCGAATCGCTGAGGCAGGAAAAGATGATGTCGCCGGGCAGCTTCTCGTGGAAGTACTCGAAATGGCGGGCTACGCCTCCCCAGCCGGAGACGACCAGGCGTTTGCCCGGCGCGTGTCGGCGGAGGAAGTCGTGCGCTTGGAGAAACGGCGTGACCGAGAGCGGGATCCCGGTGCGGCGGCTCTCCCAGTTCATCTGCTCGTCCTCCCAGAGCCAGACGTAATCGACGTCCGGGTAGGCATCGAGCAGGCGGTCCAGACGGGTCTCGAGCAGCTTGCGCGCGGTCACGGACTCGATATCGAAGCGCGGCCCGGCGGTGCGGCGGTCCGGCGATTCCGCCGGCCGCACCTCGGGCGGCAAGGCGCGCCAGATCTCGTCGGGAATCTGATACGGTTCAAAGCCGATCCCGGTGCGGATGCCCAGCCGCCGGGCCCAGGCGAAGGCCTTGCGGAGCAGGTTGCGGGCCAGCTCGGCCGCCTCCCAGGGGTCGCGCGCCGCCCGAGCGGCATCCGAGCCGAACACCTCGCCGTCGTAGAAATCGGCCGCGCCCATCCCGAAAGTCGAGGTGCGTTGCGGCAGATAGCCCCAGCGGTGCGTGGCGGTCGTGTCGAGGAAGGCCAAGTGGCCGGCGCCGGCGAATTCGAACGCCAGATAGGATTCGGCCCACTGGCGCGCGCCCGTGTAGACGTGCATGCCGAACAGATTGAACCGCATGCGGAGCATCGCCTCGAAGTAGGCCTGGAAATCCTCGTCGTTGTAGACCGTGATGCAGTTCAAGAAGTCGGGCCAGGGAAGCAGGCCGCGGAGGGCGAAGCGGGGCGTGGCGCTCCAGCTCCGGCCCTCCGGCGGCAGCACAAGCCGGCCCGGGGCATCGAGCGGGTAGCTCTCGCCGTCGATGCCGAAGAAGGCGCCCTGGCGCTCGAGGAAATCGAAAACCGCATAAAGCAGGGCGCCCGGGCCGGCGGCCGCGAACGCGACTAGGTTGGCGGAGGTCGAGATCTCGTAACTTTCGGCGTTCTGGAACCGCTTGGGGTCGAGCCGCAAGCTCAGGTGCAACTCATGAGTTGCGGCGCGCGCGGCCGGCTCAGCGAAGCGGACCTCGGCGCCGAGC
>JBBIMZ010000069.1:0-11208 GCA_037444135.1 Solibacteraceae bacterium | reverse complement strand
CCGGCCGTTCGGGCGGAGGCGGGTGTCGACGGCGAAGAGCACGCCTTCGCCGGTGTAGGCGGTGATGAGCTGGATCATCCGCTCGGCCACGCGCGTCCAGAAAGGGATCTCGGCTGCGTCCCGGTCCGGGAGCACGAAAACCAGGTCGGCGTCGGAAGCCAGGTCGAACTCCATCATGCCGAGCCGCCCGAGCGCGATCACCACCATCTGGTCCCGGGGCTGGTAGCGCGGCTCGGCCGGCGCCGCGGCCCGCCGGACATCTTCGAGCGCCATCTGGTAGCAGGCGCCGATGGCGGCGTCGGCAAGCGCGGAAGTCCGCTTCAGGGTTTCGAAAATCGGCGTGTGCAGACAGATGCTTTCGGCCTGGATGCGCAGCATCTCCCGCAGGAAGAAACGGCGCAGCGCCGCTGCGTCGGCCACCATGGCCACCATGCCCGCGTAGTCCGGCGTCCGGCCCGGGGCTTCGCGCATCCGCTTGAGCTCCTCGAGCAGCTCGGGCTTGCGGACCAGTTGCTCGGCAAAGTGCGGACTGTGCTCGAACAAGTCGAGGACGTAGCCGGCGAGGACCGGATCCGAATCGAGCCAGTTCAGCCAGTGCGGGCGATCCATCACATGCTCGAGGAAGTGCTCGAAGGCCCGGGCGCCCTGGCGCAGCCGGCTGCGGGAGAGCGTCGCCGCCAGCGACGGGGCGCGCTCGTCGAGAAACCGCACCAGATTGGAAACGCCTGGGGCGAGGAACTCCGGCTCCGGGTCAGGGTCGGCCACGCCCTGCGGCGCGAAACTCTCCGGATGGGGGCTGTAATAGATCGGCTGTTGCGCGTGGATCACCCGCTCATAAATTTCCTGGACCTCTTCGAGGTGCGCGTTGAGCTGGTGCAGGAGGCGCTCCGCCGAGGCGGCGGCCCCGGCGCGCCATTGCGGCATGCGGCGGGCCAGCGCTTCCAACTCCTCGCGCGCCGCCGGCAGCTCGTGCGTCTGGCGGTCGTCCAGAAACTGAAGCCGGTGCTCCAGATGCCGGAGAAACTCGTAGGCCGAAGCCAGGCGCGAGTATTCGATATCGGAAAGCAGCTCCTTGTCGCGCAGGCGCCGCAGCGCCACGCGCGTGCCCGCCCGGCGGACCCACGGCTCACGGCCGCCGTGCAGGCGCTGCAAACACTGCACGAGAAACTCGATGTCGCGGATGCCGCCGCGAGCCAGCTTCACGTTCAATCCGCCGGGGCGCAGCTTGCGCTGGGCGGCTTTCTCGCTGATTCGCTCGCGCGTTTCCGAGACCGATTCCACGGCCGAAAAGTCGAGCGTCGATTTGTAAATCAGCGGTTCGACCGCGTCGAGCAGCTCCTGGCCCGGCCCCCGTTCTCCCGCGGCCACGCGCGCTTTGATCAGCATCTGGAGTTCCCAGTCGCGCGCCCGTCTCTCGTAGTAGGCGCGGGCGCCGTCGACGGAGATGCAAACCTCGCCGAGGCGGCCTTCCGGACGCAGCCGCAGGTCAACGCGATAGCATTTGCCCTCGATGCTGTGCGTCGACAGGAGGTCGGTTAGATGATTGGCCAGCTTGCAGAAGAACTCGCGGTTGGAAATCGTCTCGCGCCCGTCGGTTTCCCCGTTCGCCGAATAGACGAACATCAGATCGATATCCGAGCTGTAGTTGAGCTCCTGGCCGCCCAGCTTGCCGAGTGCGAGGATCGAAAGGCCGCACTCGCGCCACTCGCCGGCCGGCGTCCGGTAACGCGGCTTGCCATAGCGGCGCGCCAGATCGTGCCGGATGTGGCGATAGGCGACATCGAGGATCGCATCGGCGAGGTAAGAAAGCTCCTCGGTGATCTCGGCCAGTGTGCCGAAACCCAGCAGGTCGCGCACCAGGATGCGCAGGATCTGCCGGCGGCGGAACTGCGCCAATTGGACCGGCGGCGGGCTGCCGGGGCCGAACGGGGCCAACTCCGCCTCCAGCTCCTGCTCGAGTTCTTCGATCCCGATCGCGCGGTGCAGGTCGCCCCGGCCCGGCAGGAGCTCGATCCACTCAGGATGCCGCAACAGGGCCTCGGAGAGGAAGCGGCTGGAGGAGAAGACGGCGATCAGATACTGCATCCCCGCGGGAGAGACCGCCAAGCGCTGGAAGGCGGCCGGCTGCTGCTCGCGGAACCGAACCAGATAGTGCAATGCCGTGTCCGGGTCGGCGGACGAGCCCAGCAGCAGTTGCACGCGCGCCAAAGCCGCCGCCGGGATACTCCGCGCCAGCTCTCCCAGGTATGCCGCGGCCCGCTCTTTCTCGCGAAACCCCGGCTGAATGGCCAGCTCAGGCATCCCTGCCGAGATTATCCCACAGGGCCGGAAAAGAAAAACTCCGGGCGCCCAACCGGCCGGCGGCGCCCGGTTCGCCAGGAGGTGATCAGAAGTAGTACTTCATGCCGAGCTGGACGTTTCGCGGGCCGGTGTTGCTCTGATAGCCCGTGATTTGGCCGAACGCCGTCGAGCCGAAGCTGGTGTTGGGAGCGCCGAAAACCGGTGTGTTCGTGGCGTTCTGAGCCTCGATGCGGAACTCGAACCGCTGGCCCTCTTTGATCCGGAAGCTCTTCAGCAGCGCCGCGTCGAGCGTCTTGATGGCCGGGCCGCGGTAGTTCAGTGTACGCGGAGCCGTGCCGGGCACATCGATCGGCGGCTGGGAGAAGGCGGCCGGGTTGAACCAGCCATTCAGCCGGTTCACCACCGGACCGGAGGTGCTGGGATCGCCGATCAGGTTCGGCCGCTGCGTGCCGTCCCAGATGTTGCCGCCGGCCTGAGTGACCTGGAGGGGCATGCCGCTCTGGAGGACCGCCATGCCGCTGATCTCCCATCCGCCCAGCAGCAGGTCGAGCGGGCGTTGCCAGTTGGAACCGAACCGCCGGCCCCGTCCGAACGGCATCTCCCAGGCGCCCGTCAGCACCACCCGATGAGCCACATCGTGGGCCGAAAGGGAACGCTCCAGCCGGAGATTCCAGATGTACTGAAGACTGGTCGAGCCGCCGAGCCAGCTGTAATTGCCCGAGCCGTGCGAGGCGTTGTCGATCATCTTCGACCAGGTGTAGTGGGCCAGCATGGTGAGCCCTTTCGAGTAACGCTTCTCCCACTTGACTTGGAGGGCGTGATAGTTCGAGTCGGCGCGCGGCGGCTCGGAAGTGCCCACTCCGGCTCCGTCAAACTGCGGCATCGGGCGCAGCAGCCGGAACCGTTGGACTGTCGGACGGTTCAAGTTGTTGGCCTTCGGATCCGTAATCTGTCCGTAGAACGGATTCGGCACGGCCGCATTCAGCGCCGTCCGGCCCATGGACCAGTACATCGGATGCAGCGGCGTCAAAGAAGTGAAGGGCAGGAACAGGTGCGTACCGCGGCTGCCGGTGTAGTTGATTTCCAGCACCGACTGGAGCGGCAACTCGCGCTGGATCGAGAAGTTCCAGGAGTGGTACTCGGGGTTGCGGTTATTGCTGGGCAGGATGGTACTGGCGCCCAGCCCGATGAAGGTCGCCTCGCCCAGCGAACGCCCCGGCGGCAACAGCATCCCATTGGGATAGGGATTGTTCAGCCGCGCATAGAGCGTGGCATTCGAATCGAGCGTGAAGGTCGGCGTCGAGTTGACGTTGAAGCCGGAGCCCGTGTGGCCGTATACGGTGGCACGGCTGAGCTGATAGAACAGACCGTAGCCGCTGCGGATGGCCAGCTTCGGCGTAACCGCATAAGCGAAGCCGATGCGGGGCTGCCAGTTGTTCAGGTCGGAATCGAACGGCGAACGGCGGTTCTGATCGACGAACCGAAAGACGCCCCGCGTATCGTAGCCCTGGACCTTCACCGGCGACTGGGCGTTCAGGTCCCAGTAACTCTGCCGGTCCATCGTCTCCCACCGGGGCACGTCGAAGTCGTAGCGCAGCCCCAGGTTGACAGTGAGCTTTGGCGTCAGCTTCCAGTCATCCTGGACAAAGAAGCCCCAATAGGCCGATCGGGTGAAGACTTTCGGGTCGATGTGGAAGTCGCCGCCCGTCCCCCAGCCGATCAGCATCGCCGCGAGGCCGTTGCCCTCGGTGCCGGGGCAGCTGAACCGGTCCTTGCAGGTGACGCCGCGGCCGAAGGCCACCCGGCCCGAGGGGTAGCCGGGTTGGGCGTAGTCCAGGAAGTTGCGCCGCGTCTCGCCGCCCATCTTCAGATTGTGCGCGCCGGCGATCTTGTTGTAGGAGCCGGAGATATGGTGTACGCCCTCCTGGCGGTCCATGATCAGCCAGCCTTCAGTCCCAATGTCCGTGTAGCCCTCCGGGGCGATGGTCGGAAAAACCTGGAACGTGGCGTTGTCCTTCATGTACTGCGGAAAGCCGAGGCTCGTCAGATCGAACGGCTCCATCGGATTGCGCCAGTAGGTCGAGTACGTCAGCCCGTATCGGAGGCTCCAGATCGAGCTGGCGCTCTGGATGCGCGTGAACTCGGAAACCACCGACGTCGCTGTGCTCTGGCTGGGGCCGTCATTGAAGGTATAGGCCGGCGCGAGGTCCTTGAAAAGATTCGGAGGGCTGCCGCGACCGCGCGTATAACTATACCGGCCACTGATTCGGTTGTTGTCCGAAAAGTGGTGGTCGCCCCGGATGTTGGTCTGGTGGCCGATACTGCGGTTGATCCCTTCCTCGAACCAGTTGTTCGTCTCGGTGAACGGGGCGCCTGGTTGGTTCGGCTTGGGGAAGTATGCCAGGGCTTTGAGCGCGACCGGGTCTATCATGGACTTCGGGACCACGTTGCCGGGGAAGGGCCGCCGTTCGAGATTGCCCGCCGCGTTGGTGAACGTATCGAACGGGTTGTAAATCGTCATCACTTGCCCGGCGGAGTTGCGCGTTTGCGAGAAGTCGCCTTCGCGCTGTAGCAGGGTGGGAAACGTCGCCGTGTAGCTGAGCGGATTCTTGGGCCGGGTGTGCTCGTAGCTGCCGAGGAAGAACGTCTTGTTCCGGACGACTGGGCACCCGATGACTCCGCCGAGCTGGTCGCGCCGATAGTACGGAATCGAGCGGCCGGCCCGGTTCGAGAACCAGTTGTTGGCGTTCAGGTCCGAATGCCGCATGAAGTAGTAGCCGGTGCCGTGAATCTCGTTGGTGCCCGAACGCGTCACCATGTTCACGACCGCCCCGCCGGTCTGGCCGTATTCGGCCGAGAAGAAGTTCGTCTGCATCTTGAACTCCTGCACGACGTCCACCGAAGGAGCGAACTTGAGGTCCGTGATGCCGGAGTTCTGCTCGACCGTGACCACAGTGACGCCGTCCAGAAGAACGTCCGAAGTCGAGTTCCGTGAGCCGTTGGCGACGAAGTTCGTGTTCGTGTCGCCGCGGCGGCCGCCTGCGCCGACCACGCCGGGCGTCAGATAGATGTAAGCCATCGGCGTCCGGCCGATGTTGGGCAGAGAGACAATATATTTGTTTTCAATTACTTGTCCGAGATTGGCGATGGTCGTGTTCAGCAGCGGCGCTTCGGCGGCCACCTCGACTGTCGCCGTCAGCTCACCCACTTCGAGCTGCACGTCCACCGTGGCCTGCTGTTGGACGCTAAGCGGGAACGCGCTGCGGACGAAGCGTTTGAATCCGCTGGCCTCCACAGCCAGGGAGTAGCGCCCCGGCGGAAGCGCGGTGACGGCGTAGCGTCCCTCATCGTCGGTGATCGCACGATGCTGAACATTGCGATCGACATCGGTCACGACCACGGTCGCCCTGGGAACTGAGGCGCCGGTGGCGTCGGTGACGACGCCGCGAATGCCGGCCGTGAACGACTGGGCGGCTAGGATTCCGGCCAGAAGGACGGAAGCTAGAATCGCGAGAAAGATCTTCCGGTTTTCCATAGAGATCACTCTCCTTCTTGAATCTGTTCCAGACCCCGCGCCGAGCGTCCCAGGGCACAACCGCAGCATCTTTCTCCAGAGTCGACTAAGACCTCTGAAACACGTCGGGCGCTTGAACCGCCTTCGAAACTAACCGGAAACAGCAAAGCCCGCAAGGGGTTTTACGGTAATACACGGTGAATCACGCGGCGCCGTCCGGGTGTATACTGAAACAACGACCGTCGGAGGCGGACTTTAACACGCCAGATGGGCACGAAGCCGCAAGTACGCGCTGATTTGTCCGCCGAATCCATTCAGGAGCACCTGAAGAGGATTCTGGAGAGCCCGGCGTTCCGGGGCAGCAAGCGCAGCCAGGCGTTTCTCAAGTATGTGGTTCAGATGGCGATCGAAGGCCACGCGGATGCCCTCAAAGAGCGCACGATCGCCGCCGAGGTGTTTGGGCGCCCGCGAGACGTTGACTTGGCCGAAGACACGATCGTCCGGGTGGGAGCGCGCGAGGTGCGGCGGCGCCTGGCGCAATACTATGTGGCACCGGAGGCGGCGCGCGACACCATCCACGTGGATCTGCCGCCTGGTTCCTATACGCCCGAGTTTCGTCCTGTCATCCCGGAAGCACAAAGGACTTTCGGGACTCGTCTCGCCGCCGGGTGGCTTGCTCGTCGGCGCTGGGCCTTGGCCGCTGCCGCCGTCGTCGCGCTGGCCCTTACCGCCTGGCGTCTGTCGGTTCCATCGGACCCGGCCGAGCCCGTGGAGTCCTTCTGGGCCCCATTTGTCACGCCGAGAGAGGTTCCGCTGCTGGCGCTTGCCCATCCGATCGTCTATCACCCCTCGGTCCGCGCCCTCCTCAAGAATGAGGCGAGGAACCCTGCGGCCCGCGGGCTGGTCCAGCAACCCATTCAGCTTCCCCCAGAGGAACTCGATGGAACCGATCTGGTGCCCGTCATCGACCAGTACGTCGGCTATGGGGACTTGCTGGCCGCCGTCGATCTGGCCTCCTACTTCGTCAGGCGCGGCAAGCAGCCGCGCGTCCGCCTGGCCAGCCAGCTCGACTTTGCGGACATGCGGGAATGCCCGACCGTACTCATCGGTGCATTCACGAACCGCTGGACGCTCAAGATTGCGGGCGAGCTGCGGTTCCGTTTCATGCGGACGGCCGACCGCCGGCCCTGCATCGCTGACAGCCTCCAGACGGGGAAAATCTGGGCACTGCCCGTGGCCCGCCAGGACGGGCTCACCGACGAGGACTACATCCTGCTGGCGCGGCTGCTCCGGTCCAGTTCCGGCAGGCCGATGGCGATCATCGGCGGCCTCAAGCACTTCGGGACGGAGGCCGGAGCGAAGTCGATCCTCGATCCGCAAATGCTGGGCGAAATTATCAGCGCTTTACCGGCCGGCTGGCGGGAGAAGAGCTTCGAGGTGGTCCTGCACGCCAGAGTTTACGGCAACAGTCCGGCGCGGCCCCAGGTGGTGGGCTGGCACTGCTGGTAGCGGCGGCGCCGGCGGCACCGTGCCATCCCAATTCAGTGTATAAGGGTGGATTGTACGGTGTTGTCGGACAATGACGCTTCCCAGGGAGGTGTGTCGTGAAGTCTGTGACCACGCGCCGGGACTTCGTGCGCGCCGGGCTAGGAGCGGCCGGGGCGCTGTCGGCCACCGCCGCCCCCAAGAACGCGTTGCCCCGCTGGCGCGGCTTCAACCTCTTGTATCTGTTTCAGGCGCGCCGGCAGAAAGGTCCGGTCGAAGTTCCCGAGGACGATTTCCGCATGATCGCCGATCTCGGCTTTGACTTCGTCCGCATCCCGATGGACTACTGGTTCTGGATCGAACCGAAGTGGCGTGAGACGGGGCGCCCGTCCCGAGACGACGCCGCAAAGATCCAGGAGGGCGCGCTCGAACCGGTGGACCGCATCGTCGAACTCGGACGCAAGTACGGCATCCACGTCAGCCTCAACTTCCACCGCGGGCCCGGCTACTGCATCAACGAGGCCGAACTCGAGCCGTTCGTGCTCTGGAGGGACCAAGACGCCGAGGAGGCCTTCGTCCTGCACTGGGAGACGTTCGCCAAGCGCTACCGCGACATCCGGCCCTCGGAGCTCAGCTTCAATTTGCTCAATGAAGCCCCCACGCCTCGGCCCGGCTACATGAGCCGCGAGGACTACCGGCGCGTGATGACGCGGGCGACCGAGAAGATCCGTGAGATCACGCCTGACCGCACGATCATCATCGACGGGTTGAACGTCGGCAACCAGGTCGTCTACGAGATGCTTCCCACGGGCGTCGCCCAGAGCGTCCACGCCTACACGCCGGCCGAGGTGAGCCACTACCGAGCCGGCTGGGTCGACAAGCGCCGCGACTTCCCGTATCCGCTCTGGCCCGCCGTGCGGCGCGACGGGTCGAGCCTAATCAACCGCGAGACGCTGGAGCAGCATTACGAGCCTTGGGGCTGGCTGGTCCGCCAGGGCATCGGCGTGCATTGCGGCGAAGCCGGCGGCTACAACCGGACGCCGCACGACTCCTTCCTCAAGTGGATGTGCGACGTGCTCGATATCCTCAAGATCCACAACATCGGCTGGGCCCTGTGGAATTTCCGCGGCCCGTTCGGCGTGCTCGATTCCGGGCGGGAAGACGCCCTTTATGAGGAATGGCACGGGCACAAACTCGACCGCAAACTGCTGACGCTGCTCCAGTATCACTGAAGCGCGAGTTTCAGGCTCCGAACTCCCCGTATACTGGGGACATGATCCTCGGACGCCGACAGTTCCTCTCGCTCCCGGTTGCGGCCGGACTGGCCGCCGCCGTCCGGGAGAAGCCGCGCGTGGGTTTCGTGCGCTCGACCCACCCACGGCTGGCGCGCCCGGCGCCGCTCGAAGACCCGCTCGACTACGAGCGCGTCCGGGACATGGTCTGGAAAGCGATCGAGTACGCTCCTCCACGCGCCGGAAGCCTGGAGGCCAAGATCCCGCCGGGCGCCTGGGTGGTGATCAAGCCGAACATCGTCTTCCTGCGCCCGCAGCCCTCCTACGCTCCCGGCGACATTACCGACATGCGCGTCACGCAGGCGGTGGTCGAGTACGTGGCCCGGCGTACGCGGGCCCGCCGCATCACCATCGCCGAAGGCGGCAGTTACCGCCGGCCCGACGATCCGATGACCGACAGCGCCGTCGTCCAGAACGGCCGCCGCGTCGCCGCCCTGGACTTCGACTGGGGTTCGGAGGAGTTCCCCGGCTGGAGCGGCTCGCTCGGGGCCATGTTGCGGCGTTTCGCCGCCGCCTTTCCGGGCAAGCAGTTTGACTACGTGGACTTGGCCTACGACGCCGTGCGGGATCACTCCGGAAACTTGCAGCGGATCGAGGTGCCTCGGACCGCCCGGGGCGTCGGCGGCTTCGGCCAGCGGACCGATTATTACGTCACCAACACGATCCTCCACACTGACTTCCTCATCAGTGTGCCCGTGCTCAAGATTCACGAGGGCTCCGGCATCACCTGCTCCTTCAAGAACTACGTCGGCACGGCGCCTCGGGAAGCCTACGCCGCGCCCGGCCGGTGGTGGAACGTGAATCTGCACGAGCAACATTCCCTCGAGGGCCGCATCGACTCATTCATTTGCGACCTGGCCGCCTTCCACCCGCCCGACTACACCGTCGTCGACGCCATTCGCGGGCTTCAATACATGGAGCACAACATCGGCAAGCCGGACCAAAGCGTGCGCAACAACATGGTGCTGGCCGGCGAAGATCCGGTCGCCACCGACGCGATCGCGGCCTATCTGGCGGGTTTCAACGTCTGGGACATGGAGTTCCTGCACCTGGCGGTGGCGCGCGATCTCGGCACGATGGAGCTCGACCGGATCGAGGTCGCCGGCGACGAGCCGGACCGGGCGCGCTGGACCTGGGGCAAGCCCAACACGCGGCGCGGACCCTGGCACGGGCGCTGCAACCGCGACTGGCGCGTCGGCCGGGAGGCCGGCGCGGCGCTGGAGAGCCTGAAGCCCGTCACGATCCCCACCGACACGCTGGATCTGGTGAAGGCGGCCGGCCCGCCGGCGGAGGCGCCGTACATCGCCGTGGCGCGCGCCCGCTCCGAGGGCGCCGCGAACGTCTACCTCTGGCTGGGCGTCCGCGGCCGTGTGCGCGCGCAACTGAACGGCGAGACGGTGCTCGAAGTGGAAAACTCGACGCGCTACCGCGTCGGGCAGTTCCGCCAGCCCGTCGCATTGCGTTCCGGCGAGAACCGGCTCGTTTTCCACGTGCGGCCTGCGGGAGGCGAAGCCTTGCTCAGCCTGCTGCTGGTGGGCCCGCGCAATGACGGCGACACCGCCGACGGCATCGGCTGGCTCGCCTAAGGGCGGCCGGTCTCCGCTTTCTCAGATGTCGTAATAGAGCGCGAATTCGTACGGATGCGGCCGCAGGCGCACGGCGGCGGCTTCGGCGGTCCGCTTGTAGTTGATGTAAGTCTCGAGCAGCTCCTCGGTGAAGACGTCTCCCTTGAGCAAGAAGGCGTGGTCTTCTTCCAGGCAGTCGAGCGCTTCCTCGAGCGAGGCCGGCATCGAGGGAACGTTCTTCATCTCCTCCGGCGACAAGTCGTAGATGTCCTTGTCGAGCGGGTCGGCCGGATCGATCTTATTGAGAATGCCGTCGAGGCCGGCCATCGTCATCGCGGCAAACGCCAGGTAGGGGTTGCAGGAGGGATCCGGCGGCCGGAATTCGATGCGCTTGGCCTTGGGGCTCGGCGAGTACATCGGAATGCGGACGGCGGCCGAGCGATTCCGCCGCGAGTAGGCTAGGTTTACCGGGGCCTCGAAGCCCGGCGTGAGGCGCTTGTAGCTGTTGGTCGTCGGAGCGATGATGGCCGAAAGCGCCCGGGCGTGGCGCAGCAGCCCGCCGATATAGTACATGGCCATCTGGCTGAGGCCGGCATAACCGTCGCCGGCGAACAGCGGTTTGCCCTCTTTCCACAGGCTCTGGTGGGTGTGCATGCCGCTGCCGTTGTCGCCGAACAGCGGCTTGGGCATGAACGTCACCGTCTTGCCCGCCCTGTAGGCGACGTTCCGCACGATGTACTTGTACAGCATCATCCAATCGGCGGCCTTGACGAGCGTGTTGAAGCGCTGGTCGATTTCGGCCTGGCCGCCCGTGGCCACTTCGTGGTGGTGGCACTCGATCGTCATGCCGCACTTCATCATGACCTGGACCATCTGGCTGCGCAGGTCCTGATAGTGGTCCGTGGGCGGCACCGGGAAGTAACCTTCCTTGTAGCGCGGGCGGTAGCCGAGGTTGTTCTGCTCGCGGCCGGAGTTCCAGCGGCCTTCCTCGGCGTCGATGAAGTAATAGCCGCAGTGCTCGCGCTGGTCGAAACGGATGTTGTCAAAAATG
>JBBIMZ010000068.1:0-11249 GCA_037444135.1 Solibacteraceae bacterium | reverse complement strand
TCTGGCCGATGAACGCCTGATGGTTATGGACCACGATGCCGTTGTGCAGCACGGTGACGTAAGGCGGCTTGACGACCCTGGCGCCTTCAAAGCGCGGTGCCTCGAAGATGATGTCGTAGGTCTGCCATTCCCCGGGCCTGCGGCAGGCGTTGACCAGCGGAGGGAACTGGCCGTACATAGCCGCAGCCTGGCCGTCGGCGTAGGTGGCCGAGTGATAGGAATCGAGCACCTGGATTTCGTAGCGTCCCATGAGGATGATACCGCTGTTGGCGCGCCACTGCCCGGCGCCTTGGGGGTTGGGCGGCGCCATCCATTCCACATGGAGCTGGATGTCGCCGAAGCTCTCCCTGCTCACCAAGTCCTGGCCCTTGCCGGTGATTTCCAAGTATCCGCTTTCAAGCTTCCATCCGCGGGCCGGCCAGACCAGCCGGGAAGTGTCTTTGCCGTCGAACAGAACGATGGCGTCGGCAGGCGGCCGGCCCGGTTGATCCTGAGTGCTGCATGTGCCGGGCTCGACGGCGCGGGGCCGGGGCCGGTCGATCTCGTGCACGCGCCAGCGCTGGCCGGGCAGCACCGGCGTGTCTCGATAGCCGAGGTCCCCTTGGCCGGAGGCCCCCGGCGGATTCCTCGCTTCCTGGGCGGCCGCGGCGGCGGCCAGGGCGGCGGCCAGCAAGGTCGCGCAAGCTTGTCCGTAAAATGAGATTCTGTTGGGCATGGGCGGCTTCTAAGGCAAGAGTAGCAGCATTCCGTGATCTCGGGAGCCACCGCCTTGCGCGCGGCAGGGTAATCTGATAGCTACTGGTTGTGTCCGGGACGAACGAGGAGCGATGAGCAAGGGAGTCACCCGAGGCAGGAAGACGGCCCCCAAAGCGGCGGAACCCAAGCCGGGCGGGCCCGAGAAAAGCGCAGCCGAGCCGGCACTGACGAAAGAGAAGCAAGTGGCGTTGTATGAGAAGGCGATGAAGTTGTTTCACGCCGGCGAGCTGGCCCAGGCGATCCTTGCCTTCGACCAGGTGGTCGCCGGGCCGAGCAAGGAGATCGCGCATTCGGCCAGGGTTCACCAGGCGGCTTGCCGGAAACGGCTGGCGGTGCGCGAGCCGGTGCTGGCCTCGCCGGGCGATCATTACGACTACGGCGTGGCGCTGATCAACCGGGGCGACCTCGACGAGGCGTTGAAGCATCTCCGGCAGGCGCTCGAGGCGATCCAAAACGGCGACCACATCCATTATGCGCTGGCCCTTTGCTACGGCCTGAAGGGCGAGCTCGGGCAGGCCGCCGCGCATCTGCGCCGCGCCATCGAGCTGGACCCGCGCAATCGGGGCGTTGCACGCAATGATCCGGACTTTCAACCGCTCCTCGCCCGACCCGAAATCCGGGATCTTGTACAGGCGGAAAGGAAAGGTTCTGGCTAAGGAAGGCTTGCTGTCGACACAGGAACCGCTGAGAATCGTGGCGATCGGGGGCGGAACCGGCTTGTCGACCCTTCTGCGCGGGTTGAAGGACTATACACATCTGCCGTGGCACGAAACCGGCCGGCGCCTCACGCCGCCCGTGGACATCACGGCCGTCGTCACGGTGACCGACGATGGCGGCAGCTCCGGGCGCCTGCGGCGGGAATTCGACGTGCTCCCTCCGGGCGACATTCGCAATTGCATGGTGGCGCTGTCGGAGGATGAGGCCTTGCTCGCCAAGTTGTTTCAATACCGGTTCGCCGCCGGGCGTGGCTTGAAGGGTCACAGCTTCGGCAACCTGTTTCTCACCGCCCTGACGAATGTGACCGGGGACTTCGCCCATGCCGTGCGGGTCTCCTCGGAAGTGCTGGCGATCGTCGGCCGGATCTACCCGTGCACGGCGGCGAACGTGGTTCTGGAGGCGCAACTGGCTGACGGGACACGCGTGAGCGGCGAAAGTCGGATTAGCCGCAGCAAATCGCGCATCGAAACGATCTGGCTTCAGCCTCGCGATGCCAAGCCGCTGGCGGAGACGCTCGAGGCGATCGCGGCCGCCGACCTGATCACCTTCGGGCCGGGATCGCTGTTCACCAGCGTCGTGCCCAATGTGTTGATCCAGGGGATTCCTGAGGCGATCGCGCGCTCTCCGGCGCTGAAGGCCTATTTCGTGAACCTGATGTGGCAGCCGGGCGAAACGATGGGCTTTTCGGCCTCGGACCACGTCGAGGCGATTCACCGCCACGCCGGGCGCCGGCTGCTGGACTGCGTGGTCGTCAACACCAAGCCCATCTCGGCGCCGCTGCGCCGGCGCTACGCCGCGGAGCGGGCCCGCCCGGTCGACAACGACGTGGCGCGGCTGGAGGCCGCCGGCCTGCGAGTCGTCGGTGATCATTTGCTGGCGGACGCCGAAAAAGTGCGTCATGATCCGGCGCGGACGGCCGCAGTCGCCGTCCGGCTGGCCGCCGAAGGCCGCGCGTGGCGGAGGCGGGAAAGCCGCGCCGCCGGCTCCGGGCGTTCCCTGTGAACGCGGCGCGGAGAGGGTCGAGGCAAGTGGAAATGGAACTTCCGGTGAATGTGTTGATTCTGGCTGCGGGCTTGGGAACCCGCATGAAGTCGCGTCAGGCGAAGGTGCTTCACCGGGCCGGCGGGAGGCCCTTGATCGAGCACGTCGTCCGGACGGCGCTCGAGTTGGTTTCGCCGGAGCATGTGACGGTGGTGGTGGGCCACCAGGCCGATCAGGTTCAGGCCGCCGTCTCGCGCTACGGCGTGCGCTTCGCCTGGCAAACCGAGCAGAAGGGCACCGGGCACGCCGTGATGGCGGCTCGCGAAACGCTCGGCGACGAGTCAGGCTTCCTCGTCGTGCTCTACGGCGATTGCCCGCTGTTGGGTGCGGGGACGCTGCGCGAACTGCTCCGGCGGCACCGCCAATCCGAAACCGCCGCCACCGTCGTCACCACGCTGCTGGAGGATCCGACCGGCTACGGCCGCATCGTGACCGACGCCTCGGGCCGGCTCTTAGCCATCGTCGAGCAGAAAGCGGCCACCCCCGAACAGCTCGAAATCCGCGAAATCAACAGCGGAATCTATTGTTTCCGGGCGGAGCTGCTGTGGCGGCACTTGGGTGAAATCCGCGCCGAGAACCCGGCGGGCGAATACTATTTGACCGATATCATCGGAATTTTCCGCCGGCACGGCTATTCCGTCGCCACTTACCGGATCGAGGACTCGACCGAGATTCTCGGCATCAACACGCGCCTCGAACTGGCGGCCGTGGACAGGATCCTGCGCGAGCGCAAGGTGCGCCAGTTGATGCTCGACGGGGTGACGATCGAGCGTCCGGAAACGGTGACGATCGATCCCGGCGTTGCAATCGGCGTGGACACCGTCGTGGAGGCCTTCGCGCAGATCCTCGGCGAGACGGTGATCGGCGAGGAGTGCCGGATCGGCGCCGGGGCGATCGTGCGGGATTCGAGACTCGGCGATCGCGTGGAGGTCGGCCCCTATACGCTGGTGAACCAGTCGGTTCTCGAGTCCGGAGTGCGGGCCGGGCCGTTTGCGAGGCTCCGGTTCGACAACCACCTCGAGGCCGGGGCCGCCGTCGGCAATTTCGTCGAGCTGAAGAAGACGCGCCTCGGGAGCGGATCGAAAGCGCTGCACCTCGCCTATCTCGGCGATGCGATCATCGGCGAGCGAGTCAACGTCGGAGCCGGCACCATCACCTGTAACTACGACGGGGTGCGCAAGCATCAGACGAAGATTCACTCCGGCGTCTTCGTCGGAAGCAACGCCACGCTGGTGGCGCCGCTCGAGCTGGGCGCGGGCAGCTACATCGGCGCCGGCTCGGTGATCACCGACCCGGTTCCACCCGACGCTCTGGCCCTGGGACGGGCCCGGCAGGTCAACAAAGAGGACTGGGCGCGCAAGCGCCGCGAAGCGCTTCAGTCGGCGGCGACTCAGGAGAAGTGACGTACCGTCATTGCTGCGGCGCCGCGTTGCGGCCGAGGAAAGCCTCGATCTGCGCCAGCTGCCGGCGCACTGTGTCGGCGTTCTGAGCCTGGGGCGCCAGCTCGAGATACTTCTTCAGGTGTTCGGTGGCCTCCTGAAGGTTGTTCTGCTGCGCCAGCGCGATGCCCAAAACGTGTTCCACCTGCGGATAGCGCCGATGGGCGTTCAATTTGATCGCTTCGCGGGCGCTCTTTTCCGCCGCGCTGAGGTTGTTCAGGTTCAGGTGCGCCACCGAGTTGAAAAAGTAAGCGTCCGGGAAGTCGTAGGGGTTGAGTTTGATGACCCGGTCGGTGGTGTCGGCCACCGCGCGCCAGTCCTGTTTGCGGGCATCGAGCAAAGCCAGCTGGAGGTAAGGGTTGACGAACTTCGAGTCTGCGGCGAGCGCCTTCTCGTAAGCCTTGCGGGCCTCGTCCGGCTTCTGCATGGCTTCGTAGACCTGACCCAACGCGTGCCAGGCGACGGCGTATTCGGGGTAAATCGCGACGGCTTTCTCGAGTTCGACTTGCGCCTTATCCCACTTTTTCTTCGCCGCTTCTTTACTCCCTTTCTCGAAGGCCTTCTTGGCGTTGTTCGGGGCCTTGAGCGTCGTCATCGAGATCGTGAAGCCCTCGACGTTGGCCAGCTTGCGCAGCACGAGCGTGCCCACGTCCGGGTTGTCGAACATGCGCCGGCCGGTCAGTTCCACTGACGTCGAGCGGTAGCCGGGCAGCGAGGCGCGCAGTTCGCAACCCATCAGGTCGCGCTCGGAAATCCCGCGGCCGCCCGGACCGATCATCCCGGGACCGCCGAAGCCTCCCTGCGAGCGTTCCAGGCCCGATTGCTCGATGCCGCTGTAGCTGGCGTCGGCCATCATGCTCGAGTTCTGCCCGACCTGAAAACTGAAGCGCCCTTTCGAATCCGTGTAGGCTTCCGGAATCGCGCGGCCGCTGCATACGCGCTCGATGACCACCGAAGGCGGTGCCGGCGTGCCGTCCTCCATGATCACTTTGCCTTGGATGAAGATCGGACGCTCGAATTCAGGGAATCGCTGCTGTTGTGGCTGTTGACCCGGAAACGGGGATTCCTGGCGCCCGGGGAACGGCTGCTGGGGTTCGCCGCGCCCGGGGACCGGCGACGGAGTGGGCGTAGGGGTGGGCGAGGGTGTGGGACGGGACTCTCCGCCGGCCGGGCCGCCCTGCTGCTGCCCCAGAACCGCGGAGACGCCGAGCGAACAACTGAACACGACTGCCATCGCGATCGAGCGACGCAGCGAAGCTGAATTTTTCATGGAGGAACCTCCTGACCGCGCTAGGTTTATTATGTCATAGTTTGGCGTGCAGGAAAACCGATTCGTTAGAATCGTGTTTATGGGTCCCGAGGGTTACCGCTGGATGACGGCCGCACTCGCGGCGGCCCTGTGCGCCTGCGCGCCGCCGCCGAAGCCGGTTTCCCGGCCGGAGCCTCCACCCGAGCCGGTCGATGGCCAGAAGGCGTTTTTTCAATCCTACGTGGCCGCGCGGGCCTGGGCGGCCGACGTGCAGGGGCTGCGCCTGGAAAGCGTCAACATCCCTGAGGTAAAGCCGGCCGGCGGCCGTTTCGGCGCCTGGCGCTCGACGTTCGTTTCGCCCTCGAAAGGGCGCGTCATTGTCTACAACTTCTCGGTCGCGCAGTCGTCCGGCAAGTTCATCAAGGGGGTCTTTCAGGACCATGAAGAGGGTTACAGCGCGGGCCTGGAAAAACCGTGGCCGGTGAGCGCGTTCAAGATCGGCTCTGCGCAGGCGTTCGAGACGGCGATCGGGCGGCGCGAAACCCAGGAGTACTTGAAGAAGAACCCGGACAAGCCGGTGATGCTCCTGCTCGAGCAAACCAAACGGCATCCGAATCTGGCCTGGCGCGTGGTTTGGGGCGAGAGCGTCTCGCGCAGCGACTTCTCAGTATTCGTCGATGCATCCACCGGGCAGTACCTCGAAGTGATGCGCTGAAGCGACGTTTCGAATTGAGAATGAAAGCAGATGGATGAGCGCTGCGCCTGCCCTCTAGGGTGAGACAAACGGTCAAAAGACACTGTTCGCCGTTCGTGGTGAGGTGGCCCCCAAAGTTCGGGCAGTTTTTGGCCGATCCTTAAGTGGGTCGCGGCGGGTTTGGCGTAGCGGCATCGCTGCCGCCCCGTGAGTCCGGACCTCGCGAGGCGCTCGGGGTCGCGGCAGGAACGACCATCGCTGATCGTCCCCCGCACAGATCCGTACGAGCCGAATTACCGCATACGGCTCCTCTCTCGGATACGAGCGTCAAACCGCACGTCGCGATACGGATGTAGAGTTCGCGGGCGTTCTCGGCATGGCTTCTCTCCATTCTCCATACCGCCAGCCCACTGATCCGGACTGTCCAAAAATCGGGATCCACTTCTGCTACCGCAGCTGTTCTGGAAACAGCGGCAAACCAGCGCGGCGGCAGTCGCTGCCATCGACCGGCTGCTGGACCAGCATACTTATCCGGAGATCGCCGCTGTGCTGAACTCTCCGCGAGGTGGCGCGATATTTCCCGGCGGACGCGTACGCTTGGCCGAACAGATCCTCTCCAGGATCGCACGAGCCTGCTTTGACCGCTTCCTTTGGCATTTTCACGCCGGATTCAGGAGTAGCCGGGCCGCAACTTGGTGAATTTACGGCTCGTAAACGCAGCGCGGGTCCGAGCCGAGTGGATTGCCGGTCAGGGCATAGGCACGCGAGCGGGACCCGCCGCAGAGATTCCGGTAGAGGCACCGCCCGCACTTGCCTTCGAAAGCGTCCGGGTTGCGCAGAGCGCGGAATAGCGGCGCGTTCCGGTAGACTTCCCCGAGCGAATCGCGGCGGACATTGCCGGCCGAAATCGGGAGGAAACCGCTCGGATAGATTTCGCCGGTATGCGAGATGAAAAGGAAGCCTTTGCCGTCGTTGATGCCGGCCTGGCGCGTGATGGAGCCGGTCTCGGGCTTGCGGCCGTTGCCGTCGCCCTCCGCCTTGCGCCGCTGGGCGACGTATCGGCGGTAATGCTGCGCCTCGGTTGTCTTGATGTCGAACGGAGCGCGCCGGCAGGTCTCGTACAGGAACTCGAACACCTGCTCGTACTCCTCGGCGGAGAGGTCATCGGCCGCCTGCGCTCGTCCGGTGGTCACGAGAAAGAAGACGCTCCACAGCCTGGCGCCCACTTCGCCGACGAGCGCGGCGACGTCGCCGAGGCGCGCCACGTTGTGCCTCGTCACCGTGGTGTTGACCTGCGTCTCCAGCCCGATGCGGCGGGCCTCCAGCAGGCCGAACAGGGTTCGCTCGAACGAGCCTGGAACCCGCCGGAACCCGTCATGCGTGGGCGCATCCGGGCCGTCGAGACTCAACGCCATCCGCGCGACGCCGCTCCGCCGGAAGGCTTCGACCGCCTCCGCCGTCAGCAGCGGCGTGGCGCTCGGCGTCACCGTCGTTCGCAGGCCCAGCCGAGCGCTGTAGGCCAGCAGTTCGAACACATCGTCCCGCTTGAGCGGGTCGCCCCCGGTGAACACCACCAGCGGATCGCCGAACGAGCGAATCTGCTCGAGCAGCGCAAATCCTTCCTCCGTCGTGAGCTCGGCGGGGTGGCGGTCGGGCACGGCGCAAGCCCGGCAGTGCACACAGGCCAAGTCGCACGCCTGGGTCACTTCCCAGATGACCAGAAACGGCGCGCGGTCGAAGTCCCTCATGCTTTGAGGCTACGCCGGATCGGCCCGCGCGTCAGTGACCGCGGTCACGCTACCGGACCGCGAAGCGGACCCCAGACGGCGGCCATCTCCTTGCCGCGGAGCAGCAAGCGCTGGAGTTCGGAGTTCTCGAAGGGCCGGAACGCTCGGGCCGCAGCCAGCCCCTGACGCAGCTCCTCCGGCGTCCGCAGGCCGACGATCGCCACGGCTACGCCGGGAAGGCTCCATACATACCGCAGCGTCGCCTGGTAATCTTCCGGAGCCGCCAGGCGCGCGCCGGGACCGGAGACGGGACCGCCGAGCACCTTCATGCCGATGACGGCGATGTTGCGCCGCCGCGCCTCCGGTAGGACCTTCTCTTCGTAGTTGTAAATGTGCCGCTCGACGAAGTTGAGCGTGCACATGAACAGCTCGAACTCGCCGGTTTCAAAAAAGGCCAGCGCCCGCGCGGGCCGCAGATGAGACGTGCAGCCGATGTGCCGGATCATGCCCTGCTTCTTGGCCTCCCGCAGCCCGCCGAGCGTGCCTTCCTCGCGCAGAGCAAAGCGCACTTCTGGATACCGGTCGTCACGCCCCACGTTGTGGATGTGGACCGCATCCAGGTGGTCCGTCTGGAGCTGGCGCAGGCTGTGGCGGATCTGCGAAAGTACGTCACTGCGCGCCAGCGACTGCACCTTCGAAACCAGAAACACCTTGTCCCGCTTGCCCTTCAGCGCCCGCCCCAGGCGTTGCTCGGAAAGTTCGTACGTCGGCGAGGTGTCGATGTAGTTGAGCCCGTTGTCGAGCGCTTCGCCGACCACGCGATCCGCAATCGCCTGCGTCGCCGCGGCTTCGCCCAGCCGCTGGCCCCCCAAGCCCAGAATACCCGCCTCGAAGGGGATCCGGCCCAGACGCCGTGTCGGAATCGGCCCGGCGGCCGCGCTCGCCGAAGCGCCCGCCAGCGCCATCATCCCGGAAAAGCTTCGCCGCGTGTAACGTTCCATGCAAGCATTGTAGCGGAGCGGTGGGATAATGGTGGCGGAGGTAACGGCGGAATGATCGCCGCGCACAGCGAATCGCTCGAGCGGGAACTGAATCCCTGGCTGGCGGCTGAAGCGCGCTTCGATGAGGCTGCGGCCCGGCTCAAGCTCGATGACGGCATGCAGAAGATCCTGCGCTCGCCGACGCGGGAGCTGACGGTCTATCTTCCGGTGCAGCTCGACGACGGCCGCCTGGAAGTCTTCACCGGCTACCGCGTGCAGCATTCGATCGTGCGAGGTCCCGGCAAGGGGGGCATCCGCTTCGCGCCTGACGTGACGCTGGACGAAATCCGCGCCCTGGCCGCCTGGATGACCTGGAAATGCGCCGTCGTCAACATCCCTTTCGGCGGCGCCAAGGGCGGCGTCGTCTGTGATCCGGCCGTGCTCTCCGAAGGCGAGCTGGAGCGCATCACGCGGCGTTATACGGCTGAGATCCTGGAGTTCCTGGGCCCGGAAAGCGACGTGCCGGCGCCCGATGTCAACACCGACGCGCAGACCATGGCCTGGATCATGGACACCTACTCGATGCACAAGCGCTACACCGCCACCGCCGTCGTCACCGGCAAGCCGCTCGACCTCGGCGGCTCGCTCGGCCGACAGGAGGCAACTGGCCGGGGCTGCCTCATCGTGACGCTCGAGGCGCTGCGAAAACTAGGGATGGATCCGTTCAACACGACGGTGGTGGTCCAAGGCTTCGGCAACGTCGGCGGAACCACGGCGCGCCTGATGGCCCGCACGGGCCTGCGCGTCATCGCCGTCATCGAGGTCGATGGCGCGGTCTACAATCCCCACGGCCTCGACATCGAGGCGCTGGCCAGGCACCGCGCCGAGACCGGATCGATCCTCGACTTCCCCGAAGCCGAAAACATGGACCGCGACGAGGCGCTCTATCTCGATTGCCACGTCCTGGTTCCGGCGGCCAAAGAGAACGTCATCACCTCGCAGAACGCCCACCGCATCCGCGCCCGCATCATCTGCGAGGGGGCCAACGGCCCCACTACGGCGGTGGCCGACACGATCCTGACCGAACGCAACATCTTCGTCATTCCCGATATCCTCGCCAACGCCGGAGGCGTCACGGTGTCCTATTTCGAGTGGGTGCAGGACCGGCAGGGATTTTTCTGGAATGAGCAGTTAGTCAACGGCCGCCTCGAAGAGATCATGGTCAACAGCTTTCGCGACGTGGTCGGCTACGCGGAAAAGCACCAGGTCAACAACCGCATCGCCGCCTACATGCTGGCGCTCGATCGCGTGGCTTTCGCGTTGAAGCTGCGCGGCATTTACGCCTGATGGGCGACGTCCCCGCCTCGACGCCGCTGATGCGGCAGTATCACGCCATTAAGCAGCGGGTGCCGAACGCGCTGCTGTTCTTCCGCTTGGGAGACTTCTATGAGCTCTTCTATGAAGACGCCGTCACGGCAGCCCGCGAACTGGAAATCACCCTGACCTCGCGAAACAAGGAGCGCGGCGAACCGGTTCCGATGTGCGGCGTGCCCTACCACGCCGCTGAAACCTATCTGGCGCGCCTGATCCAAAAGGGCTATCGCGTGGCCATCTGTGAGCAGACCGAAGATCCGCGACTGGCCAGGAAGCTCGTCAGGCGCGAAGTGACGCGCATCGTCACGCCGGGCACGGCGACCGAGGCCAACCTGCTGCGGCCGCACGAGAACAATTACCTGGCGGCCGCCGTGCGCCAGGGCGCCGCCGCGGGCCTGGCGTGGGTGGATCTGTCCACGGGCGAGTTCCGGGCGACGGAGCTCGACAGCGCGGAAGCCGAGGCCATGCTCGAGACGCTCGCCGTGCGCGAAGTGCTGCTTCCCGCCGGTGCGCCTCCGCTGCCCGGTTTCCGTACCGAACTCGAGGAATGGGTCTTCGCCGCCGACTATGGCGAGCGCACGCTCCGGGAGCACTTCGGGCTGCTCGCGCTGGACGGCTGCGGGCTCGCCGGCCGGCCCCTGGCGGTGGCCGCCGCCGGCGCCGTGCTGCACTACCTGCGGGAGACGCAAGGAGATACGCTCGATCATTTGGAGCGGCCCGTCTACTGCGACCGCGCCGAGTCCATGACGCTCGACGCGGTGACGGTGCGGAATCTCGAGTTGGTCGAGCCGCTGTTCGCCGGCGAATCGCGGGACGTGACGCTCCTGGCCGTGCTCGACCAGACCCAGACCGGCATGGGCGGCCGCCTGCTGCGGCAACGGCTTCTGAGACCTTCGCTCGACCGGAGCGAAATCGAGGCTCGCCTCGACGCCGTCGAGGAGCTGTTGCAAGCGACAATCCGGCGCGCCGAGATCCGCCGGATCCTCTCCGGAATCCTGGACCTGGAACGGCTCCTCGGCAAAGTCAGCCTGGGAACGGCTAACGCGCGCGACCTGCTGGCCCTGGGGCGCTCGCTGGCCGCCATCCCCGTATTGAAACAGCAGACCGCGCCGCTGGCCGCCGAGCGGCTCCGCCGGCTCCACGGCGCGCTCGACGAACTCGCCGACGTCCGCGACCAGATCCTGGCCGCAATCGCCGACAACCCGCCCGTCAATCTGGCCGACGGCGGGGCGATCCGGGACGGCTTTGATCCGCGCCTCGACGAGTTGCGCG
>JBBIMZ010000067.1:0-11341 GCA_037444135.1 Solibacteraceae bacterium | reverse complement strand
CCGAACCGCGCCGGCATGAATTCGTGATTCACCTCCGCCGCACCGGGCCGTCAGAGCTTGCCGTCGCCGCCGCGCTCGACTCGCAGTCGGTCGGCGCCGAGCAGAGGGTGGCTCTCGGCGCCGACTTCCACTATTCCTACGCCGATTTCCTGCGCTCCCGCCCGCCGGCGGCGCGCGTAGAAGCGCTCGAGCATGCCTTGGCCGCCGGGGAGGCCGTTCTGCGTCGCCTCGGCCGGGCGGTGGGCCGTGTGCTGTTCCCCGAACCCGTCGGCGCCGAACTCGCCGCCCTGCTGGGCCGCGCCGCCGCCGCGGGCGAGCTCGTCGACCTCATCGTCGAGAGCGCTGAGGCCGATCTGCTCGCCATCCCTTTCGAGGCCGCCTCGCTGGCGGACGGGCGGATCCCGGCTCTTGAGGAGGGCGTCACGTTCGTTCGCAGGCAGGCAGGTCTGGCCGTGCAAGCGCCTCCGCCGCGTCCGGGCCCCCTCAAGATCCTCGTCGCCGTCGGTGCGCCCGACGAGGACAAGTCCCCGAACGAAGTGCTGGACATAGAACGCGAGCTCCAGTCGATCCTCGACGCCGTGGATGAGGCGCGCCGTTACGGAAACGCATTCGTCCGGATCCTCGAGGTCGGCGGCCTCTCGCAGATCCGGCAGGCTCTGGCGGAGCAGACCTGGCACGTGCTGCACCTTTCCGGGCACGGTCAGGAGGGCATGCTCGAGCTCGAGGACGAAGACGGCGCGCCGCAACGGGTCAACGCCGGGGAACTGGCGGCGGCGATCCGCGATTCCGGGCGCCCGGCGCCGCTCGTGTTTCTGGCGGCCTGCCACTCGGGCGCCGCCGGCGCGGAAACGGCAGGGCTGGCGGCGGGGCTGTTGGCGGCCGGCGTCCCGATTGTGCTGGCCATGCAGTCGGCCGTCTCCGACGTCTACGCCACGCGCCTGGCGGGTGCTTTCTACGGCCACCTGGCGCGCGGCGAGCGCCCGCTGGCCTCGACGGCCCTGGCGCGGGCCCGCCGGGAAGTGGAACGCGAGCGCCGCGCCGCCCTCGCCCGCGGCGAGAGAAGCGTCTCGCTGCTGCCTGAGTATGCAACCCCGGCCCTGTTCTGCGGCGCAAACGAAACCCCGCTGCTCGATCGCGCGCTGCCCCTGCAACCCCCGGCATTGCCGCCTCCCTCGATCCAGTCCGGCGCCGTCCCGATGCTCCGCCTGGACGAGCTGATCGGACGCCGGCCGCAACTTCGCCGCTTGGTGCGCTTGCTCACGGATGACGCCCGCGCCATCGAGGTCGAGGGGCGCAAAGCCGGCGCCCAGATCCTCGGCATCGGCGGCGCGGGCAAAAGCGCGCTCGCCGGGCGCGTGATGGCGCGCTTGGCCGAGCGCGGCTGGGTCGCCGCCGCCATCAGCGGGGCCTGCACCGTCAGCCGCATCGCCGCAGCCGTGGGCGCGGCTTTCGCTTCCTTGCCGGCGCAGCCGCCGGCGGCGCGAGCGCTTCTCGACGGCCGGCTCGACGACGCGGCCGGACTCAACCTGGTTTCGCAGCTTCTCTCGACGCAGCGCTTGTTGCTGGTTCTCGACAATTTCGAGGATAATTTGACGCTCGCCGGCGACGAGTTCCGCGAAGCCTCCACCGAGGCCCTGGTGCAAACGCTCTGCCGGAGCGCCCACAGCGGCAAGCTGCTTGTCACTTCGCGCTATCCGCTGCCCGGCCTGGACGGCTGGCTGGCCGTCGAGCATCTGGGCGCCCTTTCGCCGGCTGAAACCCGCAAGCTTCTTTTGCGCCTTCCGGCCCTTCGCGAGCTCGAGCCGGAGACAGCCGGCCTCGTCTCGCGCGTGATCGGCGGCCACCCGCGAGCCCTCGAGTACTTGAACGGCCTCCTCAACTTCGGCCGGACGCGCATGCCGGACGTGGCGGAGCGGCTGCGCCGCCTGGCGCGCGAGCACGGCCTCGATCTCACTACCCGGCCGGCCCTCGAGGAGGCTCTGCGCCAGGCGCTCGAACTGGCCGCCGCCGACGTTCTTCTGGACGAACTGGTCGCGCTCCTCGGCGGCGCGGCGGACATCCTCTACCAGGCCTCCGTGTTTCCGTTCCCGGTCGCGGCGCAGGCGCTGGCCGCTTGCCTTCCCGCCGGCGCGCCCCCGCTCGGTCCCGCCCTGGAGCACCTCACTCAGACCTCGCTCCTGACTCCGATTTCCTCCGGCCGCTACTTCGTGCACCGCTGGACTGCGGAAGCCCTGCGGCGCCGCATGCCGGAGGAGACCTATCGCGCCTGTTGCCGGCGGGCCGCGGATTTTCTGTCCAGCCGGCCGTCAGCTTCCTTCACCGAGCGCATCGAGGCCGCACGGCTATATCTGGCCGCGGCAGAGTACGATCAGGCCGCGGAAATCGGGCTGTCAGTTCTCGCGTTTCTCGAGGATCGCGGGCGTGCGAGCGATCTGGCGCAGCTCGCCGGCGAGCTGGCTCAGAACCTTCCTGAGACCCACCCCGAGCACTTTCGGTTTCTAGGTTTTGAGGCCGACGCCCTCGCCCGGCTGGGGCTGACCCGGGAGGCTCAGGAGCGCTGGCAGCGCGTTTCCGTCATTCTGCAACATCGGCTCGAGCTGGATCCGGGCAACGCCGTCTGGCTGCGGGACCTGTCGGTGTCCTACGAGAGGCTGGGGGACCTGCTGGCGGAGCTGGGGGAGGGGGCGGCGGCGCGGCGCTACTTCGAGCAGGCGCTGGAGATCAGCGAGCGGCTGGTGAAGCTGGATCCGGGCAACGCCCAGTTCCAGACCGATTTCGTCCTCTCGCTGGTGCGGATGGGCGACGCGGCATCGCTCGAACGGGCTCTCGGCATCCTGCGGCGGCTAGACGCGGAAGGCCGTCTCAGCCCGCGCCAGGCCGAATGGACCAGCCTGGTCGAACGGATGCTCGGCAAGGGCAGCGCCGCCGGATGAATGCCCAGGCTGCCGGAGCGCCTCCAGGGCGCCTATAATGGCACTCACAAACCGGAGTGCTCGACGATGATCGCTGGGAAGGCCCCTTCACGAGTTTTTCTTTTTGCTTGCGGCATCCTCGCCGCGGCGGCTGCCGGGCAGGCGCCCGCGTCCGGACCGTATCAACCCACCACCGAATCGCTGCGGCGGCACAAGGCGCCCCAGTGGTTCGAGGACGCCAAGTTCGGCATCTTCATTCACTGGGGCCCCTACGCCGTACCCGCCTATCACGAGTGGTACGTCGACTTCATCAGCCCCAAGGCGAGCTTCGGCTTTCTGTTCGGCGGCCCGCCGTACACGGCCACGCGGGGGCTGCTGCCCGAGGAGTTGTTCAAGGCCAACATCCGCGAAGAGGCGCTCAAGTACCACTTGGCCAACTGGGGGCCGGACTTCGCCTACGACGACTTCATCCCGATGTTCCGCGCCGAAAAGTACGACTCGGAAGCCTGGGCCGAGCTGTTCCGGCAGGCCAGCGCGCGCTATGTCGTGCTGACGGCCAAGCACGGCGACGAGTTCGCGCTGTGGCCGACCAAACACACCCGGCGCAACGCCATGGAGATGGGTCCGCGGCGCGACCTGGCCGGCGAGCTGCTCAAGGCCGTCCGCGCCCGCGGCCTCAAGATGGGCTTCTACCACAACACCACTTACACCTTCTGGGATCCGCGCTATCCCGGCCGCGACTGGGTCGACTACATGAACAACTCGATCAAGGAGCTGGTCGACCTCTACCAGCCCGACATCCTCTGGGGCGACGTGCGCGTCGGCCCGGTGCGCGACCGCCAGGGCCAGCCGCTGCCGGCCGATTACTGGGGCAGCAAAGAGGTGCTCGCCTACTTCTACAACCGCTCGAAGAATCCCGACGAGGTCGTGGCCAACGACCGCTGGGGGCTCGATACCGACGGGAAGATCCTCGGCGACTTTCACACGCCGGAGCGGACGCGCATGACGCGCATCTCGAAAGAGAAGTGGGAGACGTGCGATTCGCTCGATCCGACCTCCTGGGGCTACAACCGCACGCTTCCGCCCGGGCTTTACATGACGGCCAACGAGCTAATTGACTATCTGGCCGACGTCGTCAGCAAGAACGGGAACCTGCTGATCAACATCGGGCCGCGCGCCGACGGGACTATCCCCGAAGTGATGGTGGAAACGCTGCGGCGGGTGGGCGAGTGGCTGAAGACGAACGGAGAGGCGATCTACGGGACCACGTACTGGGAGACGTACAAGGACGGCGACGTGCGCTTTACCAGGAAAGGCAACACGCTGTACGCGATCGCGCTCGAGTGGCCCGAAGAGGAGCTCCTGCTGGCGTCGCTGGCGGGCAAGCAGGTCGACAAGGTCGAGTTGCTCGGCTTGGGTGAGCCGGTTCGCTGGCGCCAGGACGCCTCCGGTCTCCGCATCCAGCCGCCGGCGCGCCGTCCCGGGCGCTACGCCTGGGCCTTCAAGATCGTCTGCCGGGCGCTGTAGGCGCGCGTCAGCGGGCGAAGTAGCCGCTGCGGGCGCGCACGCGCAAGTGGGGCCGGCGGACTTTGACCTCCACGCGTCGCCAGCGCCCGTCGAAGTTCTGGTTGGCCGGATAGTAGGCCAGCGTATAGACGCTGCGCAGCTCTTGGGCGACCAGCTCGTAGACCGGCTCGAGATCCTCGAGCGACCGGGCAGGGAAGAGCCGGCCGCCGGAGGCGCGCGCCAGCGCTTCCATCTGCTCGCGCGCTTTCCGCGCCCAGGCCGGCGGCGGCACGCGCGTGAACGGGTCGAGAAAGACGGGATAGAGCACGACGTTCATGGCCGCCACGGCGCGCACCAGTTTCGGAAAGGGCACCGCGGCGGGCGCGCCGGCCTCATGCAGCCGGTTGTCGATGCCGTCGCTGAGGATGATCAGGGCGTTGCGCTCGGCGGGCCGGCGCCGGAACTCCTGGCTGTAGGCGACGGCCAGCGTGTCATAGAGGGGCGAGCTGCCGCCGACGTCGGGGATGGCGTCGATCAGGCGCTCCAGGCGCTCGCGGTCGCCGGTGAGTGGTGAGACGACCTGGAACAGGTCGTTCGCCATGGCGTAGACGGCCACGCGGTCGTGCGGGCGGGCAATGCCGATGAAGCGCCGGGCGGCGGCCTTCATGGCCGCGCGGTCGCGCTGCGTGCTTCCGCTCAGATCGAGCAGCAGGGCGAGGTTGAAAGGCACTTCTTCGGCGCCGGCGGCGGCGAGGCTCTGCGGCGCGCCGTCCTCCCGGATCTCGAAGTCTCCCGCGCCGAGCCCGAGCGCGGGGCGCCCCTGGGCGTCGAAGACCGACACCGTGAGGTTCACCAGGCGGACGTCGGCCGAGAACCGGACCGTGCCGTCCGCAGAGACGGCCGGCGCTGGCGGCGCCGGCGCGCCCGAGGGACCCGCCAGCGGCGGCCGCAACAGTTCCTCGACAAGAGCGGCGGCCTGCCAGGGCAGCTTGACGGGCGAGTCCTCGGGAATCGGAATGTCCTCGAGCACCAGGCGCGCGGGTTTCGCCGCCCGGACGCGCACCGTGCCGTAGGCGGTTCGTCCGGGCGGAAGGCGGTCGTGGAGCGACCAGCCTTCACGGCGCTGCTGGCGGAAGCGGATACCGGCGGGAAGGCGGAGTTCGGCCGGGGCTTCGGCCGCGCCGGCTTCCAGGCGCATCGCCGCCCAAGGCAGGGCGAGGTGAATGTCGCCGGTTTCGGCGAACAGCTCCAGGCGGGGCGGAAAGCCGCGCACCGAAACGGGGCCGCGCGCGCTGCGCACTTCGAGCTCGAACCGGTAGGGCAGGTCGATCTCCAGGTCGATGCGCGCTCCGTCGTCGGGCTCGGCCTCGACGCTGACGAGTCCGGCGGCCTGGCGGATGCTGACATCCGTATCACGGTTTTCCCGGACGGGGCAGGAGCGCCGCACCGTCAGGCTTTCGGCGGCCACGCTGCGGACGCTGACCGAGCCGCTCGCGTTCTCGACTCGAAGCACCGCGGCGAATGCAGCCTGCCAGGGGCTTGCCGGCAGGGCGCAGCCCGCCAGGAGCAGCGTGCACAAGCGGCGCATGGATGCGGAAAGCCGGCTCCTGCTTCGATCTTCCCACAGCGGGACCAGGCGCGCGCGGCTCGCGGCAGTGTATACTCAAGCTTAGCGTTGCTATCCGACTGCTGGGGCAGTGAACCAGGCCGGGACAAGCTAGTTCGAGAGGAGCCGATGCATTTTGCCCGCAAACCGTCCGTTTTCCACGTCTATCTGATCAAGCCTTCCAAGTACGACGACGACGGCTACGTCGTCCGCCACTGGCGCGGCGTCTTGCCCAGCAATACGCTGGCGTGCTTGCACGGGCTCACCGACGAGGTGCGCGAGCGCGGCTTGCTCGGCGACGTCGACGTGCGCGTGCACCTGGTGGACGAAGCGGTCAGCAAGTTGCCTGAAAAAGAGATCGTCCGGCTTCACCGCCGGCCGGGCCACCGCGTGCTGGCGGCGCTGGTCGGGGTGCAGTCGAACCAGTTCTGCCGCGCCGCCGATATTGCTTTGGCGCTGCGGCGCGAAGGCGTGCCGGTGATGATCGGCGGCTTTCATGTGAGCGGCATGCTGGCGCTGTTCGACACGGTGTCGCCGGAGATCGAGCAACTGGTCGAAGCCGGCGTCACCGTGGTGGCCGGCGAGGTCGAGCAGCGCTGGGGGGAACTGCTCGCCGACGCCTGGGCCGGCCGGCTGAAGCCCATCTACCGGTTCACCAACGACCTGCCCGACCTTTCCACGGCGCCGCTGCCCGTGGTGGACAAGGGTTACCTGAGGAAGTTCATCATCTCCAACTACGGCACGATCGACTGCGGCCGGGGCTGCCCCTTCAACTGCTCCTTCTGCACCATCATCAACGTGCAAGGCAAAAAGATGCGCCACCGCGCGCCGGAGTGCATCGCGGCGACGGTGCGCCGGGCGTATCAGGAATCCGGCGTCAGTTTCCACTTCTTCACCGACGACAATTTTGCGCGGAACCCCTCCTGGAGCCGTATCTTCGACGAGCTGATCCGGCTGCGCGAGCAGGAGGGAATCCCCGTCCAGTTCATGATGCAGGTGGACGTGCTCTCGCACCGCATTCCGGGCTTTGTCGAGAAGGCGGTGCGCGCCGGCTGCTCGAACGTGTTCATCGGCATGGAGAGCGTCAACCCGAAGAACCTGAAGGCGGCGAGCAAGAACCAGAACAAGGTGAACGACTACCGGGAGTTGATCGACACCTGGCACCGGCACGCCGTCAGCACGCACGTCGGCTTCATCATCGGCTTTCCCTACGACACCGAAGAGAGCGTCCGCGAAGATGTCCGGATGCTGATGGAACAGGTGCGGCCGCAGCGGGCCTCGTTTTTCATGATGACGCCGCTGCCGGGCTCGATGGACCACAAGCGGATGGTCGAGGCGGGCACGCCGCTCGATGCCGACTACAACAACTTCGACTCCTTTCACCAGTGCATGGCGCATCCGGAGCTCAAGGACGGCGCCTGGACGAGGGCCTACTTCGACGCCTGGCGCGCCTTCTACAGCTTCGACCACATGAAGCAGGTGCTGCTCGAGGCGCACCCGAACAATTACTGGGATATTTTCCGGAACTTTTTCTGGTACAAGAACTCGGCGCTCAACGAGGGCCTGCACCCGATGATTTCCGGCTTTTTCCCGCTCAAGGACCGCAAGAGCCGGCGGGCGCTGTTTCCGCGCGAGAGCCTGCCGGCGCATTGGAGGCGGCGCATCCCCGAGGTGTACCGCTACCTGCGCGGGGTGGCGAAGCTGGCGCTCGAGATGGAGGAGCTGTGGCTTCAGACGCGCCGGCGGAGCGAGGCCGAGCAGCGCGTCGTCGAGGAGCTGGCCCGGATGCGCGCCGAGCTGCGGTCGGGCCTGCGGCTCTCACATCTGCGCGACGCCTGCGCCCGCGTGAAGGCCGCCATCCCGTCGCTCGAGGTGCCTTCGCGCGTGGCGTTGCTCAAGGAGAGCCTCTCGATCCGGGGCGCGGCGCGCTGGCGCGCCACCCGGCGCGATCTGAACGCCTACTGGGGGAGCCTGCGGGAGCGGCTGCGGCAGGGCCGGGTCGAGGCGCTGCTGCGCGTGGACCGGATCGCGCTGCACGCGCTCCAGGAGGCCAGCCTGGCCGCGGGCTTCCTGCTGGCGCTGGCCACCGCTCCCAGCGAGCAGGCGCCGTCGTAGGCCTTCAGGCGGGACGCACGTTGCCTGCGCGGATCAATCTGCGGCCGCGAGGCGTCTTCAGCCAAAGAAAACCGGAAGGGTCCAGACCGTCGGTGACGCCCTCGGTTCCCTCGACAACGACGCGGCGCCCGGAGACGTAACTGGAGGCTTGGCTGAACAGGCGCAAGACCGGCTCAGCGCCTTCGGCCGCCAGCAGGCCGGTATAGGTTTCGACGGCGTCCAGCAGGTTGGCCAGCAGCAGCTCGCGGGAATAGATCGTGCCGGTGGCGAGGCGCAGCGAAGTGGCGTGGGGCGCCAGCTCCGGAGGGAAGCTCGCCTGGCTGACGTTGATGCCGATGCCGGCGATGGCGGCGGCTTCCTGAAGCTGGACGAGGATGCCGGCCACCTTGCGCTCCGCCAGGAGGACGTCGTTGGGCCAGCGCAGGTCGCAGGCGACCGGCGCCGTGCGTTCGATCGCTTCTTTGGCGGCCAGGCCGAGCGCGAGGGTGAGGACCGGAGCGGGCTGGGGCGCCGCCAGCACGATCGAGCAGTAGAGACCCTCGCCCCGCGGCGAGTGCCAGCTCCGTCCCATGCGGCCTTGCCCGGCGGTTTGCTCCTCGGCGACGACGACCGTGCCGGGCGGCCGGCCGAGCGCGGCGGTCATGGTCGAGTCGACACAATCCAGCCGAACGATTTGGAAGGAACGGATCAGCTCCATTCGAGGCGGAAGTTCAGGTCGACGGCGGCGGCCGAGTGCGTGATGGCGCCGCAGGAGATGAAGTCGGCGCCCGTTTCGGCGTAGGCGCGGACGTTCTCCAGCGTGATGCCGCCGGACAGTTCCACTTGTGCGCGGCCCGCGATGTGGCGGACCCAGGCGGCGGCCTCTTCGGGCGTCAGGTTGTCGAGCAGAAGGCGCTCGGCGCCTGCGGCGAGCGCTTCCTCGAGTTCGGCGCGCGTGCGGACCTCGATCTCGACGGGCAGGCCGGAGGCCTGCGCGCGGCGCAGGGCTTCGCGCACCGAGCCGGCGGCGGTGATGTGGTTGTTCTTGATCAGGATCGCGTCGTAGAGGCCCATGCGGTGGTTGATGGCGCTGCCGGCCGCGGCCGCCATCTTCTCCAGACGCCGCAGGCCCGGCGTGGTCTTCCGGGTGTCCAGGATTCGAACGCCGGTGCCGGCGACGGCTTCCACGTACCGGCGGGCGAGCGTGGCGACGCCGCTGAGGCGCTGGAGGAAGTTCAAGGCCACGCGCTCGCACTCGAGCAAGGTCCGGGCGCGGCCGCGCACCCGGGCGACGCATTGGCCGGACGGAACGCACGCACCGCTGGCGGCGAGCAGCCGGAGCTCGTCGACGCCGCCGCGCAGCTCGTAAATGAGCGGCAGCAGTTCGATCCCGGCGAGCACCAGCTCCTGGCGGGCGAAAAAACCGCCCGAAGCGATCAATTCCGCCGGCACGCACGCCTGGCTGGTGATGTCGCCCGGGCCGATATCTTCCTCGAGCGCGCGCCGGACGGCATCGCGGACGTCCGGGTGGGAGACGTCAAAGGTCACTGCGGGGGTGCGATCGAAAGCAATATTGTACAAAAACGGCAGCCGCTCAACCGGATCGCTCGCGGCACCAGGCGGACCCGGCAGCCAGGTCGCGACCGGCAACCCAAGCGCGCTTGCCCAAGAGCACTTCGACCTCCAGGCGCCCTTGTCCCGGCCGGAATGCGGAAAGCATGCGTACGCCGGCCTCGGGCGGCGGGCCTTTGTGCGGCACCAGCAGCGTCAGGTAGTAACCTGGCGCTCGCCCGGGATGCCGACAGGAGAGCACCGGCCGGGGTTGTTTCCGGTTCAGGACATAGGAGACTTGCCCGGGCTCGTTCAGGAACTCGACCAGGCTATCGGCGGGCATGGCGAGCAGAAGGTTCCCGCCCTCCGGAAAGCGTGTTACGACGCGCCTGGCAGAGGCATTGACCACGAGGGGCCCCGGAGCGAAGTGGAAATGCAACTCCAGAACCCCGTCTGCTGAACCGATCGCTTCATCGAGCAGCACGAACGCGGATCGTTTGAGGAAGAAAACGGTCCGGCGGTGGACCAGGCCTGCGTAGGACTCGTTTTCGAAGGCTACGCATTCAAGCCGCGGTTGCCGTGCCCACAGCAAATGGCGGGCTCTATTGGCCGAGTCGCGCCGGTCGAGCGTCAGGGTGGAATGGGCGGCCGTGCGCCGAAACCAAGGGCGCTCCGGTGCGTTCGGTGTGTTCGGGTAGGCGTAGGCGCCGGAATCGACGACGAGCCACCGGCCGAATGCGTAAAGCTCGAAGGTGCCGTTGTCGGGCTGATCGTGGCCGGAGATCGCCGGCGGGGCGCAGTGAAGTGCCATGTAGAGGCTCTCGGGCGACCAACCGGACCGCAAGATGTACAAGCCCGCCTCGGGAAAGGCACGCGAGGGCATGGTGAGCGCGGCCAACTCTCCGCGCGCGTACGCACGCCACTCAGCGTTACCGAACAGTTCTGCCGCGCGCGCCATGGGTGCCAAAAGGTGCTCCGGGGTCCCGATCACGGGACCGGACCGCTGCGTATCTCCGAACATCGGAAGCGAGCCGTCGGGTGCCGTCATGGCGACCCAGACGTCGAACATCTGCTGGATCCGCCGCCGCAGCCGGTTAGGGAACGGGCGGGCGCCGCGGAGGGTCAGCGCCATGGCGTCGACTGACAGCCCGGCTACCAGGCAGTGGTACGAGGGTGTCCATTCGCGTTGCACACCCTCGGTGCTGAGCTGCTCTTCGACGGTGGTGTTGAGAAGCTCCAATGCGCGCGCGAGCCACCGTGACGCCTCGCGAAACTCGCCAAAGACCAGTGCGACCCGGAGCAAGCCTTCGGCCTCAATCGCGGCCTTGTTATGGGCCGACCGGCGCGGGTACAGATAGCTTTTGCGCGCGTGGGCGTGGACGCTGGCCAGGAAACGGAGCAGAAATTCAGCCGTGAAAGCGGGAGAGCTCTTCAGTTGCTCGAATGCGGTGCACCAGCGCGCGGCACGGATGCCCACTTGGATGTCGAGCCACTCGAAGCGGTCTGGATCGGCGAGCGGATGGCTCTGAATCCAGTCTTCGGCGAGGCGCACCCAACCGGCTGCGTACTCATCGCGGCCGCTGGCGGCGAAGGCTTCCAGCAGGCAATCCTGCCAGGAAAAACGGTGCAACGCGGCCCGCCACTCGATGTCGCCGACCGGATCGGCGTCCCA
>JBBIMZ010000066.1:0-11459 GCA_037444135.1 Solibacteraceae bacterium | reverse complement strand
GCGCGGCCCTCCACGTCGAGTGCCGCAGGCGCGGCGTGCCCGTGTGGCGGCGGCCGACGCGCGAAGACGCGCGCGTGCTTTTCGGATTCTCGCTCCCCGCACTACTCAGCTCCTCGATGAACGTACCGTTCAACTGGCTGGCTGCGACCATGCTGGTGCGCCGCCCCGGCGGCTATTTTGAGATGGGCCTGTTCAGCGCGGCCAATCAGTGGCGGCTGCTGATCGCCTTCCTGCCGGGTGTGCTCGAGCGATCGGCGCTGCCGGTTCTGTCCAGTCTGGTGGGGGCCGGCGAGACCACCCGGTTCCGGCGCCTCCTTTGGACTCAGTTGGCCGCCGCAGCCGGAGGAGCCGCGTGCGTGGCGGTGCCGGTGTCGCTGGCGGCGCCATGGGTGATGGGCCTGTACGGCGAAGGATTCCGGCAGGGGTGGCCGCTGGTGCCCGTGTTGGCCGGGGCGGCGGTTCTGGCGGCGGCTAACAGCGCCGTCGGAACGGCCATGGTCAGCGGCAACCGCGTCTGGCGCGCGGCGCTATACAACGCCATCTGGGGCTTGACCCTGCTTGCAGCTTCGGGGCTGTGGATCCGCCCTTATGGGGCGCGGGGGCTGGCGTGGGCGCTGGCGGCCGCCTACGCCGTCCACACAGCGCTTCAGGCCGCTTACCTCAGCGAGGTTCAACGACGATGGAGACCTGCCCGATGACGTCAATGGCCGCTTTGCGATTTCGCGAGGGCGCGCCGTGGCGCGGCAGCGCCGCCCGGAGCGCCAAGCCGGTTGTCGATACCGTACTGCTGCTGGCCCCGTGCTACTACGCCCGTTTTCCCAGCGAGACGATCTGGCAGCGCCTTCGGGTGCTGGGGCGGCTCGGTCCGGTGCGCATCCTCTCGTATCTGTCCGGCCCGGCCGAGCGGATCGATCCGCCGGCGGGCGTGGTCGTCGAGGAGTGGCCCACGACGCCGGCTTCGCCGCTGCTGTTTTCGGCGCGGGTACGGGAGTTGGCGCGCCGCGAGGCGGGCGGGCGCGGCCTGATCTGGACCGTGCCGGACTACTTCTGCCGCCGCGCGGCGTGGGCGGCGGCTGCTGAGACGGGCTGGCCGGTGGTGGTCGATGTCTGGGACGTGCCCGATCTGGCGGCCAGGAACCTGTTGCGGGAAGGGCGCTACATGAAAGCGCTGGCTCATCGCCTGCTCCAGCGCTCCCTCCAGGCCGACCTCGAGCGGGCTGAACTGGTGATCTGGACGTTGCACGCGCAGGCGGCCCGGCTCTATTTCGATCCCGGGCGCGCCCGGGTGTTCTACCACAAAAACGGCGTGCAGCTCGGCCGGCTGCGGGAGCTGCTCGAGATCCCGTGCGCCGGCCGGCGGCCCGCGCCTTTCCGGCTGCTATACATGGGCTACTTTCAGGAATCGCGCGGCAGCCGCCTGCTGATCGAAATGATGGACCGGCTGGCCGGCAAGCTCGAGGTCGAGCTCGATGTGGTCGGCTCGCTGGCTCCTCCGGCGGTCGCCAAGGCGGCGGGAAGCGTCCCGCAGCGGTTGCGGCGGAAAGTCCGCCTGCACGGGCATCTGAGCTGGGACAGGGCCATGGAGGTGCTCGGCCAGTCCGACATCTGCCTGTATCCGTTTCCCCGGCTGCCGGAGCTGGACTTTATCTATCCGCTGAAGCTGCTCGAATACGCGGCGGCCGGCAAGTGGATCCTGTCGTCGGATCTGGCGGGGGCGCGCGAGCTGCTCGAGGGCTACCCGAGAACGGTGTTTTGCGATCCCGCCTCGGCCGGCCAATGGGCTGAAGCTGTCGAGGCACTGGCCAAGGCGTGGCCGAGCCAGACGCAGGCCACAGAAGCCTCGCTGGAGCGCTTCGACTGGGAGCGTCTGAACGGCCTGCTCGAGGAGCGGGTGCGGAGCTTGCTGAACGCCCGGCGGGGGCGCCGGTGAGGCCGGCGGGGCCGACGGCGGGAGGGATCGACAAGCGGAAAGGATTTTTCGGACGGAGTGGGGCGTTCGGGTCGATAAGGACCGCAGAGGCGCTCTGATGGGGACCCAGGCCCTATTCCAAAGGTTTTATTACTCAAATCCGAAGTTTCGCGATGGGACGACGACCTTTCACCGGCTGTGCGCGCGCCATTTCCACCCCGGCGCGCGGGTGCTCGAGATCGGCCCGGGTCCCGCGAACAAGACCTCGACTTTCCTGGGTTCGTTTGTGGAGCTGATCGGAGTGGATGTTTCGATGGAAATCCGATCGAATCCGGCGCTGAGGGCGGCGTATCGGTATGACGGCCGCCGGCTGCCCTTCCGAGACCGCTCGTTTGACGGCTGCATTTCCAATTACGTGCTCGAGCACGTCGAGGACCCGGAAGCGCACTTTCGAGAAGTGGCGCGGGTGTTGCGGCGGGGCGGCGTTTATTGCTTCCGGACGCCGAATCTGTGGCACTACGTCACGCTCGGCTCCAAGCTGTTGCCGCACGGGTTTCATCTCCGATGGGCCAACTGGCTGCGCGACCTGGACGGCGCCCACGAACCGTACCGGAGCTACTACCGGCTGAACACGGGCGCCAAGGTCGTACGGCTGGCTCAAGCGGCGGGACTGGAGGCGCTCGAGCTCGATTACATCGAAGCCGAACCGTTCTACGGCCGCCGGCATGCGGCGTTGTTCTACCCCATGATGCTTTACGAGCGCCTGGTGAACGCCACGGAGCGACTGGCGCCGTTGCGGATGAACATTCTGGCGGTTCTGGCAAAGACCGCTTGAGCGGGCGGCGCTGTCCGTTCGGGTTTCGAGGAGAAGGACGGGAATGATCGTACGCGACTCACCTGTTTTGTCCGTGATCGTGGTGAATTATTTCAGCGAAGAGAACCTGGCGCGCTGCCTTCGTTCGATCGCGGGGGCCAGCGAGCCTGTCGAAGTGATCGTCGCCGACAACGGCTCGGCGGCCGGCGAGCAACAGGCGCTGCGGGCGAACCACCCGGATCTGGTCTGGCGCCCGATGGGCGGCAATGCGGGCTTCGGCGCGGCCTCCAACACCGGCGCGGCGCACGCCCGGAGCGACAAGCTGCTGTTTCTGAATCCGGACACCGCCGTCGCTCCGGGCAGCTTCGGCGCCCTGGCGCAGGCGCTCGAGACGCCTGAGCTGGCCGACGCGATTCTGGGTTGCTCGATTTTCGACCCGGACGGAGCAGTGCAGCTATCCTGCCGGCGCTTTCCGAGCTGGAAGACCTTCGTCTCCGGCCGGTTCTCGCTGCTGACGCGCCTGTTCCCGTCGAATGGCTGGAGCGCGGAGTATCTGATGTGGGAGTTCGACCACCGCCAGCTTCGGCCGGTGGACTGGGTCTCGGGGGCGGCGATGGCCATGCGGAAGCGGACGTTTGATCGTCTGGGGGGTTTTGACGAACGCTACTTCCTCTATTTTGAGGACGTCGATCTGTGCCGGCGGGCCCGCCGCGAGGGGATTCCGGTCGTCTACTTTCCAGAGGCCCGCGTGGAGCATCTGATCGGGGGCAGCAGCCGCAAAGCTCCTTTTCGCGCGCTGGCGCACCGGCACCGGAGCATGTGGCGCTACTACCGTCGCTATCACGGCCGGCTCTGGCTCGATCCGCTGGCCTGGATGGGGATTTTCGGCCGCCTGGCCGTGCTTTGCGCGCTCCAGGCGCTCTCGGGGCTGGTCGTTCCGGCGCCGGCCGTCCGGCCCGCCGAAGACCGGAGGGCGGGATGAAGATCGCCGTGAACGCGATGCCGAGCTCGGGCTACGGCGGTCTGACATATCTGCGCCACGTTCTGCCGGCGCTCGAGCGGCGCGACGACGGGCACGAATGGTTTGTCTATGGCCGACCGGCGACGCTCGAGCGGATCCGCTTTGCCGCCCGCAAGGTTCACTTTCGCGAAGTCGCGCCCCCGGGGGGTGTGGCCGGCCGCCTGCTCGTCGAGCAGCTCGGCCTGCCGGTCCGGATGCGGGCCGACCGCGTCGACATTGTCTACACGGCCAACAACCCGGATCTGTTCCTGGCGCCGCGTCCCCGCGTCATCGCCATCCGGTATACCGAGCCGTTCCTGTACCAGGAGTTTTATAACAGTTTCCCGAAGAAGATCCGCTGCGGCGTGCTGCGGTGGCTGACGAGCGTCTCTCTCCGGACCGCCGATCATATTCTGTGCGTGTCCGATTACGCGCGGCGCGTCGCCGGCGCCGGCCGGCCGCCGCTGGTCGAGAAGACCTCGGTGGTCTATCACGGCCTCGGCGAGCCGTTCCGGCCGGGCCGCCCGGCGCCGGCCTGGGCCACAGGAGGCTTTCTGTTTGCTTCGGCGAAAATGATCGGCTATTCGAACCTGCACACGCTGGCCGACTCCTATGCGATCTGCCGGCGAGCCGGGCTCGCCGACCCGCTTCTGGTGGCCGGCGGCCCGCACGACGTCCGCTACGAGCGGGCGCTGAAGCAGCGCGTCGAGGAGCTGGGGCTGGCCGGAAGCATGAAGTTTCTCGGCTATGTCGATCCGGAGACGATGGCTGCGGCGATGGCCCACGCCCGCGTCTTTGTCTTCAGTTCTTTGCTGGAGGCCTGCCCGAACACGCTGATCGAGGCGATGGGTTGCGGGGCTGCGATCGTGGCCAGCGACACCGAGCCGAACCGGGAAGTCGCCGGGGAGGCGGTCGTCTGGTGCGACGGGCGCAGCGCCGAGCAGATGGCCCGAGCAATTCTCAAAGTAGCGCGCGAGGAGGCTTTCCGCCGCGAGCTTCGGGAGCGGGCGTTGCGGCAAGGAGCCCGATTCTCGTGGGACCGCACGGCCGAGCAGCTCGTGGGGGTGCTCGAGAAGGTCTGGCGGAACAGCCGCAAGACGCTCGAGCGGCGGGCCGCCGCCGAGGCCGGTCTGTTTCCAAAGGCCGAATCGGCCGATTGAAGAGCATGTACTCGATCCTGCTGACGACGGGGGCGGCCCTGGCGTTGACGCTGGTGTTGACCCCGCTCGTTCGCGACGCCTTCCTGCGGTGGGGCGTCGTCGACCGGCCCGACGGGCGCCGCAAGCTTCACGGCCGCGCCATCCCCCGCGCAGGCGGGCTGCCGATCGCCGCTGCTTACGGATCGGCCTATCTTCTGCTGCTCGTGTCGCCGCTTAAGGGCGGCGACTATCTGGGGCAAGGTCTGCCCCTCGTGTGGAAGCTGATGCCGGCGGCATTGCTGGTGCTGGCGACGGGCCTGCTGGACGACATCTGGGGATTGCGGCCTGCCGAAAAGCTGTTCGGGCAGGCGGCGGCGGCCGTGCTCGCTTATTCGGGCGGCGTCACAATCGCCAGCATCGCCGGCTACGCGGTTCCGGAGTGGCTCGGCCTTCCGCTGACGGTGCTCTGGCTCGCCGCCTGCGCGAACGCCTTCAATCTGATCGACGGTGTGGACGGCTTGGCGGCCGGCGTCGGCTTGGTGGCGACGCTGACGATCTTCCTGGCCGCGCTGGTGCACCGCAACTTGGCGCTCGCGCTGGCGACGTTTCCGCTGGCGGGCTGTCTGCTCGGTTTCTTGCGCTACAATTTTAACCCCGCCTCGGTCTTCCTCGGCGACTCCGGGAGCTTGCTCGTCGGGTTTCTGCTCGGATGTTACGGCGTGATCTGGAGCCAGAAGTCAGCCACGATGCTAGGGATGACCGCGCCGTTGATGACACTGGCGCTGCCGCTGGCCGACACCGGCCTGGCCGTCGTCCGGCGCTTCCTCCGCGGCCGGCCGATCTTCAGCGCCGACCGGGGTCATGTGCATCACCGGCTGCTCGACCGCGGGCTGACGCCGCGGCGCGTCGTGCTGCTGCTGTACGCCGCTTGCGGGCTGGGCGCGGCGCTGTCGCTGCTGGAAAGCGCCCTTCACAGCAGGTACACCGGCTGGGTGCTGGTGCTTTTTCTGGCCGTGGCGTGGGCTGGAATTCACAAGCTGGATTACGAAGAGTTCGGAGCGGCCAAGCGCCTGCTCTTCGGAGGAGAGCTTCGAAAGCTGCTGGACGCGCAAGTGGCGCTGGTCGAGCTGGAGCGCGCGATCGAGCGCGCCAGGACGGTCGAAAGCTGTTGGGCGGCCGTACAGCAGGGGTGCGGAGAATTTGGATTCAGCCGGGCGGAGCTGCACTTCAACGGACAAGTCTACGGGCGGGGGCGGATGGGCGGAGGCGCTCATGCCAGCTGGCATGTCTACGTGCCGCTGTCGGAGCGGGATTTCCTGCTGCTGAGCCGGGTGGCCGAGAGCACCATGCGTTTGGGTGTCGTCAGTCCGCTGGCCGACCTGCTGCGAAGCCGCCTGCCTGGGAAGTTGGCCGCCCTCAGCGGCTCGGATGCCGCGAGTCTCGGTTCGGAAACCGAGTCCCTGCTCCGCCTGGCCGAAGCCATTCGAGGTTACGAGGATTCCTATGACCGGCTACCGGCCGTTCGCGGCGCAGGCACGACGGCGCGCGCCTGAGTTGGCATCGTGGCAGGGCTGGGGCGCGGCCGCGCTGATGCTCCTGCTCATCTGGAGCACGATGAGCATCTGGGCGGCCCCGCGCTGGCCGCTGAGCCTGGCTCAGGCGGGCTTGCTGGTCCTCGGCTGCGCATGGGCTTTGTGGCTCGCGGTCCGTCCGGAACGGCTCATTCCGGCCTATCCCTGGATCGCGATGGCCTTGGCCGCGCTCTGGGCGCTGGCGATGAGCGCCGCCGGCGGCAGCGCGTATCCGGCGCAGTCCTGGGAAGCGACCGTGGGCTGGCTCACGGCGCTCGCCTGCACCGGCGCCGGCCTGCACCTGCTGTGGGAGGAGCGGCGCCGGGTCTGGTTCCTGCGCGCCTTCCTGTGGTTCGGGGTCGGTCTATCGGTGATAGCGCTGGCGCAATTCTATTCGGGCAGTGGCAAGATCTTCTGGCTGTTTCCTTACCGCTACTCGGACTGTCTGGGGCCGTTTCAGAACCGCAACAACTTTGCCGCGTTCGTCGAATTGCTGGTCCCGGTCGCGCTGTGGCACGCCTTCGAAGCGCGGCGCGACAGGCTCCTGTATCTGGGCGTGACCGGCTCGCTCGTCGCGGCGGCGGTGGCCTCGGGCTCGCGCGCCGGAACGGCGATGGTTTTCTTCGAACTGCTCGCCGTGTTCGCCGTGGCCTGGCGCTGCGGCAAGCTTCCGCCGGGGAGCGTCATGCGGGCGGCCGCCTGGACGTTCGCCCTGGCGGGAGTAGCGATCCTCATCGCAGGCTGGGAAGTTCTCTGGCACAGGATTCAAGCGGCCAATCTTCTGCTGTACCGGCGCGAAATCTTCGCTTCGACGCTGGCGATGGCGGCCGCGCGGCCGCTGACCGGCTTCGGCCCGGGCACTTTTCAGACCGTCTTTCCGGCGTACACGACGTTCGACGCCGGGCTGGTGGTGAATCACGCGCACAATGACTGGCTGGAATGGGCCGCTGAAGGCGGCATTCCGTTCGCTCTGCTGCTCCTTTCGATCGCCGCGTGGGCGATCCGGCCGGCGCTTCGTTCCCTTTGGGGAATCGGCCTGCTGAGCGTTTTCCTCCACGCCTGTTTCGACTATCCGATGCAGCGCCTCGGAGTGGCGGGCTGGGTGTTCGTTCTGATCGGAGCGCTGGCGGCGCAGGAGGCTCAGCCCTTGATGACGCCCATCGGGCGCAGGCGGGCGACCTTTCGGGCCAGCCCCGCTCGTTCGACGACTTCGATCACTTCGTCCACGTTCTTGTAGGCTTCCGGAATCTCCTCGAGGATCCCGTCGCGGGTTTCGCTGCGCACCACGATTCCCTTCTCTTCGAGCTCGCGTTCGACCTCCTTGGCGGTGCGCCCCTTCTTGGCGGCCGTGCGGCTCATCAACCGGCCGGCGCCGTGGCAAACGCTCCCGAAAGTCTCGCGCATGGCGCCTTCGGCTCCCACCAAGATCCAGGAGGCCGTACCCATGCTTCCCGGGATCAGCACCGGCTGGCCGATTTCGCGGTAGATCGCGGGGATTTCGCGGTGGCCGGGCGGGAAGGCCCGTGTAGCGCCTTTGCGGTGGACCAGCACATCGCGCTTTTTTCCGTCGACTTCATGGCGCTCGCGCTTGGCGATGTTGTGGCAGACGTCGTAGAGCGTCGTCAGCCGCGCCTGGTTGCCGAAGACCCGCCGGAAGGAGTCGCGCAAGAAGTGGAGGATGGCCTGGCGGTTCGCCCAAGCGAAATTCGCCGCCGCCCGCATCGCGGCCAGATAGGCCTGCCCCTCTTCGGACTGGATCGGCACGCAGGCCAGTTGCCGGTCCGGGAGCGTGATTCCGTAGCGCTTCATCGCCGCGCCCATCTGCGCCAGGAAATCGGTGCAGACTTGGTGGCCGAGGCCGCGCGAACCGCAGTGGAGCAGCACGACCACCTGATCTTCCTCGAGATTCATCACTCGGGCAGCCTCCGGATGGTGAATCTTCTGCACGTACTGGATCTCGAGGAAGTGGTTGCCGCTGCCAAGGGTGCCGAGTTGCGGCCGCCCGCGTTCCTTGGCGCGCGCCGAGACGTGATTCGGATCGGCGCCCTCGATCCGGCCGTTTTCTTCCGAGCACTCGACGTCCCGCTCCTCGCCCAACCCCTTTTCGATCATCCACCGCGCACCCTTGACGAGGACTTCATCGAGTTCCTTGTCGCGCAGCTCGAGGCGGCCCTTGCCGCCGGTGCCGCAGGGGATGTCGCGGAAGACCTGGTTGACGAGCTCTCGCAATTTGGCTCGAACCTCGTCTTTGTTGAGGTTCGTCGTCACCAGACGGACGCCGCAGTTGATGTCGAAGCCGACGCCGCCGGGCGAGACGACGCCCTCCTCGTAGTCGGTGGCGGCCACGCCGCCGATCGGGAACCCATAGCCCTGATGGATATCCGGCATCGCCAGACTGGGTCCGACGATGCCGGGCAGCGTGGCGACGTTAACGGCCTGCTGGAGAGAAAGGTCCCGGCGGATCTGCTCGAGCAGAGGCTCGCTGGCATACACGATCACGTCGGTCCGCATTCCGTGAGCTTCCTGCTTGGGAATCCGGTACCGGACGTCGTCTATGCGTTGCAACTGGACCATAAGCCGCTATGCGATCTTGCGGGTCAGATATCGAGAAAGACCTGGGCGACCCACCGCCCGCCGTCTTCCTTCACGCTGAGCTGGTGGTAGGTGACCCCCTTGATCACCAGTTTCGGGGGGTGCCGCTCCGGATCGCGGGGCTCTCCCCAGCCTTTCCCGCTGACCCGTTCCGGGGAGATCTGATCGATCTGGAAGCGGCCCATGACGACCCGCTCCCCATCCACATAGTACAGCAACTCGTTGAGCCAGTTCACGAGCAGGGACTCGTAGTCGTCGCCTGCAGCGGCGATCGGATAGACGTAGCGCTCCTCGATGCGGCCTGTATCGACGGCGATGAACTGGAGCGCGTGGGCGGCGTTGATGAACAGTTCGGCGGGCGAGTTTCCCCAGGCGCGAAAGCCGATGTCGGCCGTATGTTCGAGAATCTCAAACATGAGTTTGCGCGTCGGCGCGCTCGGCCGCCAGCCGCGCGTTGGGGTTCACCACGAGCCAGAAGAGCGAACCGACAACGCACAAGCCGGCCGCGGTCAGGAACGAGGCAGTCCACCCGTAGTGTTCAGCGATCATGGCCGTCAGCGTCGCCGTTACCGCACCTCCAATCTGTCCCCCTGTATTCATTAAACCGGAGACTGAGCCGGCGGCGGGGCCGGCTACGTCGGCCGTCACCGCCCAAAAAGAGCTTTGCGACAGGTAGAGAGCGCCCGCGCCGCCGGCCAGAACCAGGCTTGCCAGCCGCGCGCTCTCGACCTGCGTCGCCAGCGCGATAAAGACGGCCGACAGACCGATTCCGAACACGGCGATACCACAGCGGCCGATGCGGACTCCATAACGTTTGGTCAAGCGGTCGGCGATATAGCCGCCGAGCGGCGAGCAGGTGGCCATGGCCAGAAACGGAAGCATCGAGTAAAGCGCGCTGGCTTTGAGGTCCAGACCGCGGACCTTGCTGAGGTAGATGAAGAACCAGGTGAAGAAGATATAGGCCACGTAGCCGTAGGTGAAATAACTGGCGGTGATCGCCATGACGTCCTTACTGGCCAGAATCCTGCTCCAGGGGAGCGTCTGATGCTTCTCCAGGGCGGCCTTGGTCGGCAGGCCGGCTTCGATGTAGGAGCGCTCGGCGGGTCGGGTCCAGGGATGCTCCTTCGGGTTGTCCCGTGCCAGCAGATACCAGACGACGCCGGCCGCCGTGCCGATGATCGCGCAGGCGTAGAAGGACCAGCGCCAGCCGTAGTTCAACAGAATGAACGTGATCAGCGGCGGCGTGACCCCGGCGCCGAAGCCGACTCCGGCGAAAATGATGCCGTTGGCGATGCCGCGTTCTTGCGACGGGATCCAGGCCGCCACGAGCCGGTTCGAGGCGGGATAGACGACGGCTTCGCCGAGTCCGAGCACGAACCGGATCAGGATCATCAGCACCAGCGCGTGGGCGATGCCCGCCGGCAGCAGAGCCGTCACCGTCGTGAAGACGCCCCACCAGAGCACGCCGAGCGTGAGGACCAGGCGCGGGCCGAACCGGTCCGCCAGCCGCCCGCCGGGCGCCTGGAACAGCGCGTAGCCGATGACAAAGGCGCTGAACACCCAGCCGAGTTCGACGGTCGAGAAACCGAACTCGGTTTGAATCGCGTTGCCGGCGATCGAGATGTTCACCCGGTCCAGATAGGCGATGGCGCTGATGAGGAACATCCAAAAAATCAAGACCCACCGCACGCGCGTCTTCAGGAACTCCATCATTTCTCGCTCTTGCCTCCCAAACAGGAACGCCGGCGGCCGTATCGGGGCGGCAGGCCGCCGGGATGAAACATCCGCCGCCGCTGAGCGGCGGTGGACGGTCAAGAGGGCAAGTGTCTCACAGTCCGAACCTCGCCGCAATGGCGCGTCCGGAGGCGGTCACAGGTGGAACGCTTCGGTCGGGCGACCGGGCTCGGCCACCACCAGGCGGAGGCGCAGATCGCGCTCGGCGAGCGCCTGAAGCGCAGCCAGGCGCGCAATTTCGGGATGGTTGTTGTGTTCGCTCAAATGGCCGAGCACGAGCGTTTCGGTGGTTGCGTCCAGGCCTTCGCGGATGAACTCGGAGGCGAGGTCATTGGAGAGGTGGCCGCGCCGCCCCATCACGCGCTGCTTCACCGACCAAGGGTACGGGCCCACTTTGAGCATCTCCAAGTCGTGGTTTGATTCGAGAATCAAGAACTGGGTTCCGCGGAGGTGAAAGCGCACCGACTCGGGGACGTAACCGAGGTCGGTCAGAATGCCCACTTTGACGCCGCCGGCGGTCAGACAGAAGCCGACGGGATCGCCGGCGTCGTGAGGAACCGTGAAGCTCTGCACGGCGATGTCCCCGATGGTGACGCCGGCGCCGGCCTGGAACAGCCGCAGGTCCGGCTGATAGTTGTTCCAGGCGATCGCCGGGGCGGTGAGGCTGGTCATGTAAACGGGAATGGAGAGCGTTCTGGCG
>JBBIMZ010000065.1:0-11574 GCA_037444135.1 Solibacteraceae bacterium | reverse complement strand
CGGCCGGCGCGATCGGCCGGGAGCGCGTTCCAGACTTCTTGCACGGCATGGCCCAGCAATACTCCATGGGGTTCCAGTTTGTTCTTCCCTGGCAGGTCTCCGTCGACGCTTCCTACGTCGGCAACGACTCGCAGCGCATCACGATCACGCGCAACGTGAATCAGTCCGCCGACCGGTTCCTGGAGCTGAAAACGCGGCTGAACGCGCGCGTCGCCAACCCGTTCTTCGGCGTCATTACCGACACGACCAGCGCGCTCAGCCAGCCCACCACCACGGTCCAGCAGTTGCTGCGGCCGTTTCCCCATTTCACCGGCCTGACCCAGGCCGTGCTGCCCTTCGGCCGCTCCGCCTACCACTCTTTCCAACTCCAGGTCAACAAACGGATGAGCCAGGGTTTGTATTTCGGCCTGGCCTACACGGTTTCGAAATTCCTGGAGGCCACTTCGTATCTGAACCCGAACGACGCGCGTCCTGAGCGCGTCATTTCGGATTCGGACCGGCCGCAGCGGTTCGTCCTGCACGGCCTCTACGACCTGCCGTTCGGTCCCGGCAAGCGGTACCTGTCGGGGGCGCATCCGCTGCTTCAGAGGCTCGCCGGGGGCTGGCAGGTGAACTGGGTGGTGACCTATCAGTCGATGCAGGCGCTTCCTTTTGCCGACGCGATCCGCTTGCGGCGCTCCGAGAGCAACCCCCGCACGGTGGATCAGTGGTTCGACATCAGCCAGTTCGCCCCGCAGGAGCCGTTTACCCTGCGCGTGCTGTCCAGCCGCGTGGCCGACCTGCGCGCCCAGGGGATCCGCAAGTGGGACCTGACGCTGATGAAGAAGATCCAGCTCGCCGAACGCCTGGAGATGCGCCTGCTCGGCGAGTTCTACAACGCCTTCAACACGACGCACTTTGCCGCGCCGAACACCACCGTCACCAGCCGCAGCTTCGGACAGATCACGAGCACGTTCCTCGGTCCGCGCGAGATTCAGCTGGCCATGCGGCTGCAATGGTGAGCGCAGCGAAGGGGACCTCCATGTTGCTGCAGACATTCGTAATAGCGGCCCTGGCGGCGCCCGTCTCGCTCTTCGACGTCACCAGCTACGGCGCCCGGGGCGACGGCAAGAGCCTGGACACTGCGGCGGTTCAAAAGGCTATCGACGCCTGCCATCAGGCCGGCGGGGGCGTGGTTTACCTTCCCCGCGGCGATTACCTGACGGGCACGCTCGTGCTCAAGAGCAATGTCACGCTCCACCTATCGCCCGGCGCCACTCTCTGGGGCAGCCGCCGGATCGAGGATTACGCTCCGCTGCACCTGATCTACGCCCGGGACGCGAACAACATCGCGATCGAGGGCGGGGGAACGATCAACGGCAACGGCGACGCCTTCTGGTATCCGGATTTCAAGCCGCACGAGAAGCGCCCGAGTCCCGCCATCGAGCTGGTCGAGTGCAGGGACGTCCGGATCGAAAACATCCGCATCCGGAACACGGCCGGCTGGGGCATCCACCCGCTGCGATGCGACCGCGTCTCGATCCGCGGCATCTCGATGATCAGCCCGTACCAGGGCCCGAACACCGACGGCATCGATCCGGACTCGAGCCGCAACGTCACCATCTCGGACTGCTATATCGAGACCGGCGATGACTGCATTGTTCTGAAAACCACCGGGCGACTCGGCCTTCCGGCGCCGCCTTGCGAAAACGTGACCGTCACCAATTGCGTGCTGCTCAGCGACGATGCGGCGCTCAAGCTGGGCACGGAGAGCCACGGGGATTTCCGCCATATCGTGTTCTCAGGCTGCGCCATCCGCAAGAGCAACGTGGGTCTGGCCATCTACGCCAAGGACGGCGGCGCGTTCGAGAATGTCAGTTTTTCGGACATCACGATCGAAACGACGCCGCTGCGGGGGCGGGCCACGTACCCGATCTATATCGATCTGGAGCAGCGGTATGAGGACTCGAAGCTGAGCCGCGTGCGGGATATCCACTTCAGCGACATCCTGATCCACTCGGCCGGGCGTGTTCTGGTCGCGGGGATGCCGGATCATCCGCTGGAGGAGCTCACGTTCCGGAACGTGCATTTCCGCGTCACTGGATTCGACAGCGTGGAGGGACGCCGCAAGCCGCGGGGCTCGAGCCGCGTGCGCCCGGCGCCGCGGGAGCAGGATTACGCCCCGGTGCCGGCGGCGCTGGTCTTCGCCCACATTCGGGGGCTGACGCTGGACGGCCTGCGGGTGGTCTGGGACGCCGACGGCGCGCCGCCGGAGCGCCACGCCGTCTACGCCGGGCGCGTCGAGGAGCTGGCGATTCGCGCGTTCCAGGGCAGGGGCTCGGTGCCGGGTGGCAAGCTGGCGGCGATCGGCCTGGACGGCGCGCGGCGCGTTTTCATTGCCGTGAGCCGCGCCGAGCGCGGCGCGGGCGTATTCGTCGGTCTGAACGGGGTCCCCCGCGAAGAAGTCGTTCTCTCCGGCAACGACCTCCGTTTGGCCGCCCGCGATGTGGCCGAGGGCGCCACCTACGTCCATTTGCCGTGACGGGCGCCCGGCCGGTCTTGATCCTTTTGTTGTTGTGCGCTGCTCCGTGGTCGGTGGCAGTTGGCCGGCTCAGACGCAATCCGGCGGTGCGTGGTGGTTGACCGGCCCGGCGCCGCGTCCGAGGCCCGGGCTGGTCTCGATGGCCCTGGAAATGAACGCTTTGGCTGTCGCTACCGCCTCTGCAAGCGGCGCGCCTTTGGCCAGCTGGGCGGCGATGGCGGCCGAGTAAGTGCACCCGGTGCCGTGCGTGTGAGGGGTATCGACTCGCCGGGCCGGGAACCGCCGGCAGCCTCCGGCAGTGACCAGCAGATCGGTCGCATCGCCGGGAATATGCCCGCCTTTGATGAGGGCGGCGCGCGCTCCCAGCTCGAGCAGCCTCCAGCCCGCCTTCTCCATGCTCTCCAGGTCGCGCACCGGAATCCCCGTCAGGACCTCCGTCTCTGCCCGATTGGGCGTTACCAGCGTCGCCTGAGGCAGCAACTCGGTTCGGATCACCTCCCGGGCGGAGGCGCTCACCAGGGCTGAGCCATGCTTGCTGATCATCACCGGGTCGACGACGAGCGGAAAGGGGAAACGCGCAGCAGCCCGGGCCACGGCGCGGACGATCTCGGCGTTGCCCAGGGCCCCGGTCTTGGCCGCCTGTGGGGGGATGTCCTCGAGCACGGCTTCGAGCTGCGCCAGCACCAGCTCGGCCGCGAGACACTCGACCCGGTCCACCCGCAGCGTGTTCTGGACGGTCAGCAGGGTGATGACGGCTTCGCCGTAGACGCCGAACTGGTGGAAGGTCTTCAGATCCGCCTGAATGCCCGCTCCGCCGCTTGGGTCCGAACCGGCGATGGTCAGCGCGACGGGCTTCATGGATACAATTAGAGCATCTTCGCCCGCGGCCACGGGGCTCAGAACGCGATCCGGAGCTTTTCCGAGGTTCCCGGGGCGCTCGTGAACTGCACCTCGACCGCGCCGAGCAGCGATACCTCGCCGGTTACAGGGAAGCTCGCCGTGAGCGCGAACATACCCCCGGCGACGCTCTTCTGGAAGTAGTCGCGGAACAGGTCGGCGACCTGACTGCGGAGGGGCTGGCCGGGCAGCGGGCGGCCGCCGGTGTCAAAGAACGTGAAGGCCACCTCGGAGACAGTGCGGCTGTTGTCGAAGCCTCGCACCTCGACTTCGACGCTGCCGGCGCCCCGCCGGCCTGCTCCGGAATCCAGCACGACCGGCGCGGCGGTGATCGTGACGCTCGCGCGCACGGCATAGCCTCCCAGCCTGGCGACGAAGGTGATAGTTCCCGCCGTGGTCCCCGTCTGGAACAAGGCGAAGGCCTCTGTCCCGAAGCGCGCCGCCGTCTCGCCCTCGGCCACGCTGAAGCGCAGGGAACGGCTGCCCCCGTTGACGAACTGGATTGCAGGATCGTCGCCGGGCGGCTGAACGGCGGGCTGAAACTCGATCTGAAGCTCCCCGGTTCCGGCCGCCGGAGAGGGCGAGGCGAGCGCGATCGAGAGCCTCCCCTGTTGCCCGCTCCGATACGCCGGTTGCTCGAGGCGGATCTCGGGTCTGGGGAGCGGAGGATCGTAGGCGACCCCTTCGAGGACGAAGCGCCGCCCGTCCACTTCAAGCGTGGTTTGATGGATTCCGGCTTTCGCCGGAGCGTACGTAATGGCGAACGAGACCGACTGGCCCGGCCTGAGCTCCAGCGGCAGCGGAGGAAGTTCGGAGGGCTCGAATACTCCAGGTCCGATCGAGAGCGACTGGACCCAGACCGCGACCGAAGCCTCCGCCGGCCCCGTCAGCCGAAACCGCCGCAGCAGCCGGTCGCCGCGCTGGATTCGCCCGAACACGACCGTCTGGCCCGAGGACAATGCCACAAGCCGGCCCTCCTCCTCCACGGCGACGGCCGCCGTCGGAGGCGAGTCGCCGAGCAGGAACACCGACAGCTCATTGATTTCCAGCACAGCGCTGAACGTGCCGAAGCCGGTCGGCCCAAAACGGACTCTGAAGTCCACATTCAAGCCCGGGGCGACAATGTGGGGGATCGAGGGATGACCTTCGAGCGTGAATCCGGTCCCCCGGATGCGAAATCTCGTCAGCGTGACCGAGCTTTCGCCGACGTTGCGAATGCGCAACGGAATGTCGCGGTAATCCCCCGCAGGAACCGATCCGAACTCCAGAGTCGCCGCCAGGGGTTTCTCGCTCCCGGGCGCATCGTGCAAGAAAAGCTGAATCTGGCCGGCGGCGCCGCCGGCCAGCGCGACGACGGCGAAGCCGAGCCGGGCGATCATCGCGCAGTCCATGGCAAACGGTACAATTCGAGGGCGCCGCCGGCCACGCGCACGGCCCAGACGGCGTCCGAGGCCGACCGCAGGCGCGCCCAATCGCTCCCCATCGCTTCGAAGCCCTGAACCGGCACAGGCGCCGGAATCCGCGTTTCCGAGCCCTCGGCGTCTCGCAGAATGATGTCGCCGTCGCGGCTGTAGAGGATTCGCCTGCCGGTAAGCAGCAGGACCGGCGCCGCCACTCCGGGCAAGAGAGTTTCTCGAAACGGGCGGCCGGTCTCGGCCTGAACCTCGGCCAGCCAGAGTTGCCCGGCGCGCTCGACGGCCAGCGACACAGTCTGCCCTGCAGGGGGACCAGCCGAGCGCACGATGCCGCCGGCCGGAAAGAGGACGCAGTCGGTCCCGGAGCCGGTGGCCGGAGCAAGACGGCAAAGCTGTTCTGTCGCCGGCAGGTACGCGATGCCGAGGCGCCCGTCTCCGCTCACAGCGAGGAGGGATTCGGCTGCCGGCAGCCGCCCACGCTCAAGAACGGTAAGGGCCTGATCCACCAGCAGAAGCTCCTCGCCGGCCTGAATCAACCCGAAGGAGCCCGCGAATGCGAACGACCGTATGCCGTCGAGGACGGCCTCCCGGACGAGAAAGCTGCCGCCGACGCCCACGACCGGCCTCAGGCCGCCTGCTTCGTCGCCGACATAGCCGATCAGCGGCGCGCGCAACTCGCCGGCCGCCAGACCTGCCAGCAGAAAAATCAAGCCGATAGGCTTGCGCATCGCCCGTTCCTTCAGGGTTTCCCAACCCGAATCGTCGGGGGGCCTACCTGAACTCCCTGAGTCTGGGAGGCTGCGGCGGCGCCGGCCGCCGCGGCGGCCGATTGACCCTTGCCCGCCACTCCGAGCACCAGTCCGCCGGCCGCCGCACCTGCCGCTGCCACGGCGAGCACCACCCAGCGACCCCGATTGCCGGCGACTCGGGCCGGCCTGGCACCGGGCGACCCACGCGACAGTTGCGCCGGTTCGGCGACATATTGCTCGGAGATGATGCCCGCTCGGACTTGGCCGCGCACCGCCGTGATCCGGATCCGGACGGGCCCCGGCGCCGGACCCCAGCGGATGCCGGTTACCGACACCAAGCCGTCCGGACCGGTGACAAAGACCTCGGTCGGAAGGCCGTTCTGGAAAATACCGGTCGGCCCGGAGACCGGCATGCGAAAGCTGACGGTGACGCCCTCCACCGGGCGCCCGGTCTCATCGGTCACCTGGACCTTCAGGGCCGCGGCCGAGCGCGAGCCGGCGGGATGGACGGCTCCCTCGCCCTCGATCACTTTCAATTGCAGGATGGCGAGTTCGGGATAACCGGGCGGGGCAGGAGCCTGCCCCGAGCCGGGCGCGGACCCAGCGAGCCACGCCACGAGCAGAACGCAACCGCTTGGCTTCATCCGAAGACCTGAAGGGTTCGGGCCGGAGACCGGCCATGCGGCGGCTCTCAGTCAGGCCCGCAAGAGCACCGCAGTGATGTTGTCCGGACCGCCGGCCTTTCGCGCTGCTTCAATCAAATAGTGGCACTTGGCCGCCAAAGTTCGCTCGCGGGCCAAAATCTCGGTGATCGTTTCGTGGTCCAGAACCCCGTGGAGGCCGTCGCTGGAGAGGAGAAACTCGACGCCGGGCCGGCGGGACAGGCAATAGGTGTGGATCTTCAGCAACGGCTGGGCTCCGATGGCCATGGTCAGGACATGGCGCATCGGGTGCCCGCGAAGCTGTTCCTCGCCGATGCCGAGCCGGCGGCCCACTTCCTGGACCCAGGTCTGATCCACCGTGATCAGGGACAGTCCGCTCCCGTTGAAGACGTAGCAGCGGCTGTCGCCCACACTGGCGATCGCTACCGTGGGGCCGCATTCAAACAGAGCCACCAGCGTCGTACCCATGCCTTCGAGCATCGGGTCGTCCGAGGCGGCCTCGAGCACTCGCCGATTCGCCTCGGTAAATGCCCGAACCAATAAGTCCGGCTCCGGCGGCCCCCCGGAGCGGATTACTTCGAAGACGGTTTCGGCGGCAAGCCTGGAAGCCTGCTCGCCCGCCTGGGCGCCGCCCATCCCGTCGGCTACCAGGTACAGACCGATTTCCGGCTGAATTAGGAAGTAATCTTCGTTGTTTTTCCGCACGCACCCCGGGTCGGTCAGACCGTAGGCTTCCAGCATTGCCCTTGATTATAGCGTTCGGCCGGGCCGGTCCGCGCCGATCAAGGCGCCAGGCGCGAGAAATTCGGCGGCGCTTCGCGCCGCCCCATCTGTTCTTTGAGCCGTTCCAGCCCCTCGCCACTCAAGTCGCCTCTGCGGTGGCCGTTGCCCAGTCGGCAACGCTCGGCCATTTGGTGCGCGGTCTCATCGTCGGGAGCGAGGGCAAGCGCCGCTTGGAATCGCTCGAGCGCACCCGCCAGGTCGCCCTGACGCCAGAGGATGTAGCCGGCGTTGAACTGATAGTCCGGGTCAGCCGGTTCGGCCTCGGCGGCGCGCCGGACCGTATCGAACGCACGCGGATCCCCCAACCGGAACAGCGCCACCCCCAGGTTGTTCCACACCGGCGGCGACGGGGCGAGGCGCGCCACGCGGGTGAACGCCTCAGCGGCTCCCGCATAGTCGCCGGTGTGGCACCGCGCCAAGCCCAGCAGGAACGTGGCCTCGGCGTGCCGCCGGTCAGCCGGCGCTACGCGCTCGAGCCATCGCGCGGCGTCGCGGTAGGCGCGCTCGGCCCAATACAGCTTCCCCATCTCGAATCGCGCAGCGGAAAACTCCGGAGCCAGGAGCGAGGCCTGGGCGAAATGCCGGTGCTTGACCTCCGGCGCCGGGCTCACCAGGCCCAAGAAATATTGCTCCAGGGCTTCGAATCGCACGCCCGGGAACGCGTCCGGGAATCCTTGTTCCGGCGGGCAGGCGCCTTCAGGGCCGTGGCAAAGGATCTCCCGCGCCAGCCGGGCGGAGATGCGGCTCAACTCCGCCGTGGGTCCGCGTTGCTCGAACTCTCGCAGGCCGGCGAAGCGCCCGGTTTCGACGAGGCGGGCCTGAACTCGAAGCGACGCTTTGGGAGCAGTGACCGGATCGGGGTCGACCTCGAACCGGCCCCACACCAGATGGCTCGCCTCAACTTCAGCGGAAAGCTTGAGCCACGAGGCGAGGCTCAGGCCTGAGGCAGTCCCCAGCCCGAGCGCACGGATGACCTCTTCCTGCTCGTCCCGGGAGACAACATCCCGTCGTCGGCCCGCCAGAACTTCCCGAATCCCTTCCGCGATACCTTCACCGACCCAGTCGAGCTGAACCGGTCCGGAAACGTTGCGGAAGGGCGCCACCAGGATTCGTTCCGCCGGCACCGGCAACACCAGGCCGCCCAGCAGGACGGTCACGCCGAGCACGCGCCCCACGTGCTCAGTCTACCAAGCGGCCCCGGCGCGCCTTGGACGGCCTCACTGCACAGGAAGGACGAGCCGGCGCGTCGTTCCCCCGAGGCGAATCTGAGTGATGCGGTATTTGCCGCTTTGCCCTTCCTGCTCGAGCCGGACCGTCGTGTTGCGGAACTTTTCTTCCGCCGCCTCAACCTGGACGCGCGCCGAAACCCGCACCTCCCCCCTGCGGAATTCGAGTTGTCCGTTAGTGAGCGCGAGCGCGTAGCGACCGGGTTCGAGTTCGGTTCCCGCCACCACGGCCGGTTGTAGCAATGTGATCAAGTACCGGTCCGTACCGGAGGCGACAGACAACCCTGCGGCGGCCAGCAGCACCAATATGGTTCTCATTGAATTGTTTCCTCCTCCTCGAAAAGTTCGCCCCCCGGTTTTCTTAAGGCAAGCGGGAGTGCGTGGCTCCGATCCCAGTGCGCCCGTCTCAGCTTTCGATACGGCTTCGGAGAATTTTGCGCGTCGGCTCAGTATATCAGATCCGGGACAACCGCCGTGGATGAGGCCGGCGCCGGAGCAGGCGGCTGAGCCGCCGCTTCAGTCGGCAAGCAGAATCAGCTTGCGGGTGCTCCCTCCCAGGCGGATCTCCGTGACTCGATACTTGCCGGTCGCGTTTCGCTCTTTCTCGTCCCTACGAAGGCGGACCGTGGTGCTCGGGAACTTCTCGCCGGCGGTTTCAACGCGGACGGGCGCCGAGACGCGCGTGCGACCCCTCTCGATGACGATCCGGCTGTCAGAGAGCGTGAGCTTGTAAACGCCTGGTGCGAGCTCCGTTCCGCCGACCAGGGCCGGTTGCAGCAAGGTGAGCGTGTGGCGCTCGGCTGCCCACGCCACGGCGAGCGCGGCGGCGGCAACAACGGCAATGAGGGTCTTCATCAGCGGCATCCTCCTCTCGGGTCTTCTCCCTCTATATACGCACCATCCCGGCAAACGTTCGGTCGGAATCGGATCTCGGCGGCCCCCACTCGAGCAGGTAACCGCCGATCCGGCGGACGACGGCGCCTTGGATGGCCGCGTCGGAGCCGAAGCCTGGAAACCATTCGATCGTCGGATCGCGCCGGAACCAGGTCCACTGGCGCTTGGCGTAGCGCCGGGTGGCGCGCTGGGCGAGGCGGATCGCCTCGTCCCGCTCCAGGCGGCCGCGAAGCACCTCGAGCGCCTGCCGGTAGCCAAGCGCTCCGAGCGCCTTGGAGGTCTCCGGAAAGCCGCGATCGAGGACCTGCCGCACTTCCTCGATCAGACCCCGGTCGAACATGGCGCGGCAGCGTTCGTCCAGACGGGCGTAGAGCAGAGAGCGCGGAGGGTCCAGCCCGATCCGGAGCGGGCGGAATCCCCGGAGCCGGTCCCGGCCTGCCTCCCATAGTTGCGACAGGGGCTTGCGCGCGAGCAGGCAGACCTCGAGCGCGCGAATGAGCTTGTTCACGTCATGAGGATGGATCCGCGCCGCCGACGCCGGATCCAGCCGCTTCAGGATCCGGTGCAGTGAGCCGGGCCGGGACGCCTCGCGGCAAGCCAGGCGCCGGCGAAGCGCCGGATCTCGCTGCGGGCCGGCAAACAAGCCCTCCAGCAGCGCCCGCAGATAAAAACCCGTCCCGCCGACTACGATCGGAAGCCGGCCGCGGCCGGCGATCTCCGCAAGAAGCGGCCGCGCCCGGCGGGCGTAGTCACCCGCGGTGACGACTTCATCCGGTTCGGCCACATCGATCATGTGATGAGGAACACCCTGGCGCTCGGCGGGCGCAAGCTTGGCGGCGCCGATATCCAGGTAGCGGTACAGCTGGACCGAATCGCAGTTGACGATCTCAGCGGAAAAGCGCCGGGCTACCGCGAGCGCCAACTCGCTCTTGCCCGACCCGGTCGGTCCGACGATGGCGATGAGCGGCGCGTCGGCCGGGCGGGCCTCGATCGCGGACATCGTCTTCTCTTCCAGTTTACGGCGCGCGACCGGCGCGCCGCCTCTTGGCGGTATACTGAGAGCGAAAGGATTTCGGCTTCGCCTGGGGCTGCCGTCTAAGGAGAGGAGACCGAAGTCGGATCGAGATGCGCAAACCAAATCTGCTTCCCTTCGTTGCAGCCGCCGTGCTGTGCGCGCTGCCGTGCGGCGCTCAACCCGCCGGTGCGGCCGGCCGCCGAAACGAGTCCGGCAAGGCCGACGCCTACTATCACTTCGCCCTGGGGCATCTCTACGCTGAGCTGGCGAGCTCCTACGGCAACAAGTCCGACTTCCTCAATCTGGCGATCGAAAATTACCGGGAAGCGCTGAAAGCCGACCCGGAAGCCTCGTTTCTGGCCGACGAGCTGTCGGATCTGTATATCCAGGCCGGGCGCCTGCGCGACGCCGTCGAGGAAGCCAAAGCCGCGATCGAGAAGAACCCGAACGACGCCAACGCCCGGCGCATCCTGGGTCGCATTTACACGCGCCTGCTCGGCGACCCGCGGCAGGGCCGGATCAGCGAGGAGATGGTGCAGCGGGCCATCGAGCAGTACAAGAAGCTGAGCGAACTGGCGCCGAAGGACACCGAAGTGTGGCTGACGCTGGGCCGGCTTTACAAGCTGGCCCAGAACTCGGTCGAGTCCGAAGCGGCGTATAAGAAGGTTTTGGAGCTCGAAGCCGATCACGAAGAGGCGCTGATCGGCCTGGCGATGGTCTATTCGGACTTGGGCGATCAGCCGCGCGCGGCCGAGATGCTCCGGCGGGTGGTGGCCAAGAACCCGAGCGTGCGCACGCTGACGGCGCTGGCGCGCTCCTACGAGCAACAGCGCGACTACAAACAGGCCGTCGAAACCTTCCGGCGCGCCCTCGACATGGCCCCCGATAATGAGGAGCTTCGCTACGCCCTCGCCGAAAACCTCCTCCTGACCGACAACGTCGAGGAGGCGCTGAAGACTTTCCAGGAACTCTCCCAACAGGATCCGAAAGATTACCGCTCGCTGTTGCGCATCTCGCAGATCTACCGCCAGCAAGGCAAGTTCGCCGAAGCGCGCAGCGCCCTGGACAAGGCCAAGGCGGCCGCGCCGGAAAATCTCGAAGTTCTGTATCACGACGTGAATCTGCTCGAGGCCGAAGGCAAGACCGATCAGGCGATCAAGGCGCTTAAGGAGATCGTCGATTCGACGCGAAAGTCAGCCTACAGCTCGGCGGAGCGCTCCAACCGGGCGGTCTTTTTGGAACGGCTCGGCTCGATGTACCGCGCCAACGGCCAGTTCGACGAGGCGGTCGCCACGTTCCAGGAGCTGCGGAGTCTCGGCAAGGAGCTGGAGGCGAGAGCGACGGCCCAGACCAGCGACACCTACCGGCAGGCCAAGCAGCAGCTTCTCAAGTCGTACACGTACGCGTACCGC
>JBBIMZ010000064.1:3616-11715 GCA_037444135.1 Solibacteraceae bacterium | reverse complement strand
CCGCGTGGAGAGCCACGAGATTCCGGCCATCCGCGAATTCGAACGCCGCGAGCTCAGCCCGGCGCGGGTCGGACTCGGCGTCGTCTTCTACCCCTTCAGCGGTCCCGACGCCCTCTTCCCCCGGCTCTTTTTCCCGCACAGCACGGCTTATGTGATGGTGGGACTGGAGCCGCCGGGCACCGTCCCGGATCCGGACCGGCTGTCGCGCAAAGAGCTGAACCAGTATCTCGAACAGGTCCGGGCGAGCGTGCATTCGGAGCTCTACCGCAGCTTCTTCATCACGCGCGAGATGGACCGGCAATTCCGGGGCCAGGTGAGCGACGGCCTGCTGCCCACTCTGCTGCACCTGCTCGTGCGCACCGGCCACACCGTCGAGGGCTACCGCTACGTGCGGCTCGACCAGCAGGGCCGCATCATCGCCCGGCCGAACGAGGCTGCCCCGCCGAGGACGGGCGGCAACCGCGGCGTCGCGATCGAGTTCCGCGGCCCGGCCGGCTTGCCGCCTCAGATCCTCTATTACTTCTCGGTTAATCTCTCCGACGAGCGGCTCCGCCACAACGCGCCATTCGTGAAATTCTTGGAGGCGCTCGGCGGCGTGACGACGTATCTGAAGGCCACGTCCTACATGCCCCATCACGCCGAGTTCTCGATCATCCGCCGGCTGGTGCTCGAGCGCAGCGTTGCGATCCTCCAGGACGACTCCGGCATCCCGTACCGCTATTTCGATCCGGCCGTCTGGCGGCTCCAGCTCTACGGCAGCTACGAACGTCCCTACGGCAGCTTCCGCTGGCTCGAGCAGGCGGACCTGCGAAAGGCCTACCGCACGGGGGCGCCCAAACCCCTGGACTTCCGCATCGGTTACGGCTTCGGCCGGATTTCGTCCAATCTGCTGCTCGCCACGCGGAGAACGTCGCGCTAGCGCCGCCCCCGGCGGCCCGGATAAGCTGGTGCTGATATGGAACGCCGGAGCTTCCTTCGAACCATCGCGGGCGCTTGCGCCGCAGGCGTGGCGGGCGCCCAGCCAGAGCGCCGCTACGAGCTGCTGATCAAAAACGGCCAGGTGCGCGACCCGTCGCGCGCCTTCCGCCAGAAAGCCGACGTGGGGGTTCTGGACGGCCGGATCGCGGCGATCGAGCCGGATATCCCGGCCGAGCGCGCCCTGGAGGTGATCGACGCCCGCGGCCTGTACGTGACGCCGGGGCTCGTGGATCTGCACACCCACTGCTATCACTCCGCCACCGGTCTGGGCGTCGAGGCCGACCCGATTGCGGCGCGTTCCGGCGTGACCACCTGGGTCGACGCCGGCAGCTTCGCCTGGGACCAAGTGGCGGGCTTCCGGCGCTTCATCGTCGCTCCGGCCCAAGTGCGCATCTTCGGCTACGTTTACCTGTATCCGAGCAGCCGGAACCCCGACATCGATCCAATCCAGCACGCCCGCAGCGCGATGAAGCGCACCGGCGAGGCCGTGCTCGCCAACCGGGACATCCTGCTCGGGGTCAAGTTCCAGGTGGGCGCGAATATGAACGGCCGCTACAGCTACGAGCTGCTCAAGGTCGCCCGGGCCCTCTGCGACGAATTCCACCTCCCGCTGATGGCGCACATCAGTTTCGCCCCGCCGGAGACGCCCCAGGTGATGGAGCTGATGCGGCCGGGCGACGTGGTCACGCACTGCTATAACGGCCACACGCTCGGCATCACCGACGCCTCAGGCAAGCTCAAGCCGGGCGTGGCGGAGGCGCGGGCCCGCGGCGTACTCTTCGACGTCGGCCACGGCCTGGGCAGCTTCAACTTCGCTGCGGCGCGCCGGGCCCTGGACGCCGGATTCCCGCCGGACACCATCTCGACCGACATCTACAACCTGAACGTCAACGGGCCGGTCTACGATCTGCCGACGACGATGTCCAAACTCCTGTATCTGGGAATGAGCTTCGACGAAGTGCTGCTGCGGTCGACCTGGACGCCGGCGCGCATCGTCAACCGGGTCGAGGGTCTGGGGACGCTCGCGGTCGGCTCGCCGGCCGATATAGCGCTACTCGAAGTCGAGGAAGGCGAGTTTCGCCTGGTGGATTCCCAGCGCAACGCCGTCACCGCCCGGCAGCGGATCGTCAGCCGCCTGGCGATCTCGCGCGGCCGGCGCGTGCGCGCGACCTTGTAATAAAAGGCAAGCGAGCCTGCGCGACTGTAAGCCGGTTTCTGTACCCCGCGAGGGGCGGCAGCCATTCATCTGGGCCGGCCATTGCTGACCGGCTCGAGCGACCTACCCGAGAGTTGTAGCGGAGCGGGCCACTCCATCCTCTCCTATTTGGTCTTGCTCCGCGTGGGGTTTACCCTGCCGGCCGGATTACTCCGACCGCGGTGCGCTCTTACCGCACCTTTTCACCCTTACCGGTTTGACCCGGCGGTATGTTTTCTGTGGCACTTTCCGTGACCCCGCAAGGGGCCCCCGGCCGTTAGCCGGCACGCTGCCCTGTGGAGACCGGACTTTCCTCCCGCCGAAGCGGGCGGCTGCCCGTCACGCAGGCTCGACTATTCATTATACTTGCCGGGCGTACGGAGACTTCAGGTGGAAGCGCCCGGCCGCCTCAGGGGATTGCCCGGCTCGACCTGTCCGCCGGCGCCCCGATAAGTCCACCAGTGATCCTTTGCGGGTTCCGTCAGCGCAGAGCCTGTGCCACCGCTGTCCTCCTGGCATCCGGCCTCGGACCGGCCGCCATGCCTGCGCGCGGCGGCGACATCGAAGGCGAGGTGATCGTCACCCGGCGTCTGAGCCGCCCCAAGGTGACCGCGCCCGCTGAAACCTACCGCCGGGGCATCGGCGTCGAGCTGGAGGCCGAACTCGCCCTCGATTGGCTCACTTATGAGCGCTCGCACGTGGCCGTGTATCTCGAGGGGAATTTCTCCTCCGAAGACGGAACACCGCTCGCTGTGATCGAGCAGCGCGGGCGACGCTTTGTTCCGGACCTGGTCGTGATCCCCGCAGGCGCGTCGGTCTCGTTTCCGAACCTCGACCCGATCTTTCATAACGTGTTCTCGCTGTCCAAGGCCCGGTCGTTCGATCTCGGCAACTACCCGCAGAACCAAACGCGCATCGTCCGGTTCCCGAAGCCCGGCATCGTGACCGTCGGCTGCCACCTGCACCCGAATATGAGCGCCACCATCGTCGTGACGCCGAACCGGTGGGCCACGACGGCCGGCGCGGACGGACGGTTCCTGCTGCGAGGCGTGCCGCCGGGAAGCCACACGCTGGTGGCGTGGCCCCGCGCGGCGGGTCCGATTCGCCGGCCGGTCGAGGTTCCCGTCCGGGGCAGCATCTCCGTGCGGCTGGAAATCCCCGTGGGCGCCGGCGAGAACCAGTCCCTGGCGGCAGCCGGCAAGGAGCGCTGACGATGCGCTATGCGACGCGGACGTTTCTGCTGTCGTTCACTCCGTTCGCCGTACTCCTGATCGTGAGCTTCTGGGCTGTGCAGAGCCTTGCGGCGTCAGCGGCGCGCTCCGGATTCCACGCGACGGTACGCGAAACTCAGCGGTTACTGGCGCGGCTTCACAGCCGCCACGAACAGGCCACAAAGCGATTGCTCCAAGTGCTGGCCGAAAATCCGGCCCTCAAAGCCGGGTTGCAACTGGCGCTGGTGGAGGGAGGCAACGCCGAGGCGCGCCTGACGGTCGCCGATCAGCTGCGGGAGATCAACGCCGGCCTGGACTTCGATCTGTTGCTGGCGCTGGGCGCCGACGGCAGGGTGTTGGCGGCCGTGCGGCGCGCGGGCGGCGCCGAAGCGGCCGGCACGGTCGGCGAGCGGCCGGCCCCGGGCCTCCGGCACATTGCAGGCGAGTGGTACCGGCTCACGATGATTCCGGTGAATCTGGCCCGGGAGAACCTCGGCGCGCTGATAGTCGGCGAGCGGATCGATCTCACTGAATTCCCGATCCCGGTCGTCCTAGAACAGGGCGGGCGGGTGATCGCTGCGAGCCTGACTGGGGTACCCACAGCGGAACTCGGGCGGGCGCTCGAAGCCTGTCCGGCCGCCGGCGGCTGTGACGTGCGTCTGAACGGCGTCACTTACTTTTCGCTGCCTTTCGAAACCCACGAGTTCGGAGAAGGCGTCCGCCTGCGGGGTTTGGCCGACGTGGATGCAGCCACGGCCCCGCTTCTGGGGATCCTCCGAAGAGTCTTTCTCTGGACCGGCGCCGCGGCCACGCTGGCGGCCCTGATGGTCAGCCTGCTGGCTTCCCGGTCGCTGACGCGGCCGTTGTCGGAGATCATCGCTCATTTGCAGGCTGCCGAGCTCACCGGAGAACTGGCGGAATTCTCTCCCGGCTCTTGCCGCGTGCGTGAGATGCGGCAGTTGGTGCAGAGCTTCAGCCGCGCCGCCGCCGCCGTGCGCGAGAGCCGCGAGCGGCTGCGGCGCGCCTACCTGCAATTCATCGGGTCGATGGTGAGCGCCTTGGATGCGCGCGATCCGTACACGGCAGGCCACAGCCACCGGGTGAGCGAATGGTCAGGCCGCGTGGCCGAGGCGATGGGTCTGGAGGCACGCCAAGTGGAGGACCTCCGTGTCGCCGCGCTGCTGCACGACATCGGCAAGATCGGCGTACCGGATTCGGTGCTGAGAAAGCCGGGGCCGTTGACGCGGGAGGAGCGCCGGCTCATCGAGGCGCACCCGCTGATCGGCCGCCGCATCCTGGCCGAAGTCGGGGGCTTCGAACCGTATCTGGCCGTCGTCGAGCTGCACCATGAAAACTGGGACGGCAACGGCTATCCTTACGGCCTGGCGCGCGAGCAGGTTCCGCTCGCGGCGCGCATCGTACACGTCGTGGACGCCTACGACGCGATGACTTCTGACCGCCCCTATCGCCGGGGCATGCGCCACGCCGAAGCGCTGGCCGTTCTCGAACGGTTTGCCGGGAGCCAGTTCGATCCGGGCGTGGTCGGCTGCTTCCGGCGCGTGGCCGAACGGGTTCGGCCCGAAGACGAACGCGAGGCGTTCGCCGGATCGATGGAGCAGCTCGCGCAACGGATCGAGGAGAGCGGGACTGCGTTTTCGGAGGCCGTCCAAAGCCATGATGCTGCGGTGTAGCGTCTTAGTCCTCGCTTGCGCCGCCGGCGCCTGGGCGCAGGAAGCCCCGACCGGCTTTGAGCTGCGCGCCGTCTGGAGTGGAGGCGCTTTCTGGGCCGAAGAGCTGAGCGACAGTCCGCGCTCGGGCGCGCCGGCGGCGGCAGGCATGCGCACCGTGCTCTACCCGACCTGGAAGATCAGCCGGCGCTGGAGCGTCTCCGGCGCCGTCCAGATCGCCGCGCGCCCGTACTTCCGCGAGCAGTTCACTACGCAGGGATTCGGGCTCGAAGGCGACGTGCTCCAAGCCCATTTGAGCTACAGCCGGTTCTGGGATGGCGGCTCCGTCGTGTTCCGCGCCGGCCAGCTCTCGAGCGTCTTCGGGTCGTTCCTGCCGCGCTACGACGACGCCGCCAATCCGCTGGTGGGAATGCCGCCCGCCTACGGCTACTACTATGCTCCCGTGAGCATGCTCGGACTGGCCGGCGTGCAAGCGGAGGCGGTCTGGAAGCGTGTTGACGTGCGGCTGCAGCTGGTCAGTTCCTCGCCCGCCAACCGCCGGAGCTTCCTTGACCGGGACCAGTACGGCAACTGGGCCGGCGGGGTCGGCTACACCATCCGGCAAGGGCTCCGGTTCGGCGCCTCGGCCTACCGCGGGCCGTACCTGCACCGGGGCTACCGCTATTACTTCCCCGGCGAGGCCGCCCCGCGCGAGCTGCCTGCCACCGGGCTGGGGCTCGAGGGCGAGTGGGGCGGCGGTCCCTGGAACGTCTACGGCGAGTGGCAGCGGTTTCAGAAGATCTACCGCGCCATCCCGACGTTCCAGCAGCACAACGGATACGTGGAGGTGCGCCGCACGCTCGATCCCCGCTGGTACGCCGCCGCGCGTCTGAACTACGTGCGCAACGCGTTCCAGAAATTCGAGCTGCTCGAGACCGCCGTGGGCTTCCGCCCGGGCGAGTCCCATCTGATCAAGATCGGCGTCGAACTCCCCTTGGCGGCCGGCGGTTCCGGCACGCCGGGAAAGACGCTCGCCGTGCAGTGGATCACCTCCTTCCGGGTATTCTCGATCGCCGGCCGCCCGTAACGGACGGACTCGCCCGTGAGCCTGGCAGTACAATGGGCAGTTTATGGCGAGAGAATTCGATTTGACGCCGAGAGCCGTGCCGCGCGTCGAAACGCGCCTGCGCCGCATCGTGACCGATTTTCCCGTGCCCGAATCCCTGCCGGTTCTCGAGAGCCTGCACCGCTGGGAGCCGCAATCCATGCGCGGCCAGCCGCCGGTCGTCTGGGACCGCGCCGAGGGCTTCCAGGTCTTCGACGCCTGGGGCAACTGCTGGATCGATTGGTCTTCGGGCGTACTGATCACCAACGCCGGCCACGGCCGCCAGGAGATCGCCGACGCCATCGCGGGCCAGGCCGCCTCGAAGCTTCTCACCAATTACTGCTTTCCGAGCGCGATCCGCGCCCGGCTGGTCGAAAAGCTGGCGTCGTTGTGTCCCGAGCCGCTCAAGAAGATCTTCCTGCTCACCACCGGTTCGGAAACCATCGAGTGCGCCATCAAGCTCTGCCGCACCTATGGCGTCAAAGCGGGCGGCCGCTCCAAGCACGTGATCGTTTCCTACGAGAACGCCTTTCACGGCCGCACGCTCGGGGCGCAGCAGGCCGGCGGGATCCCCTCGCTCAAGGAATGGATCGTCAATCTCGATCCCGGATTCGTTCAGGTGCCGTTCCCTGACGGCTTTCGCACGCCGGACACCTCCTTCGACTACTTTCTGGCCAGCCTCGAGCAGCGGGGCGTCGAACCGGCCAACATCGCCGGGGTCATCATGGAGACCTATCAGGGCGCCAACGCCGCTTTCGCCCCGCGCGCCTACATGCAGGCGCTCCGCGAGTGGTGTCGCGGTCATGACATCCTGCTGGTGCTCGACGAGGTTCAGGCGGGCTTCGGCCGCACGGGAACGTTCTGGGGCTTCGAGCACTACGGGATCGTGCCGGACTTGGTGTGCTGGGGCAAGGGCATTTCGAGCTCGCTGCCGATTTCGGCCGTGGCGGGCAGCCCCGAGGTGATGGACCTGCACCCGCCGGGCAGCATGACGTCGACGCACACGGGCAATCCGGTCTGTTGCGCCGCCGCGCTGGCCTCGATCGAGCTGGTTCTGCGCGAGAATCTGGTCGACAACGCCCGGCGGATGGGCGCCATCCTGCACCAGAAGCTGGGCGCGATGAAGTTTCGCTTCCCGCAAATCGGCTGCGTGGATGGCAAAGGCCTGGTGGCCGCCGTCATGTGCGTCAAGCCGGGGACCAAAGAGCCGGACGGCGATCTGGCCTGGGACGTGGTGCGCCGCTCGATCGAAAAGGGCGTGCTGATGTTTTCGCCGGTCGGCCTGGGCGGGGCGACGATCAAGATCTGCCCGCCGCTGGTCATCACCGAGGAAGCCGTGCTCGAGAGCGTGGAGGCGTTCGAGGAGGCCTTTGCCGAGGCGGTCGCCGCCCGGAAAGGAGCCGCGGCATGAGCGCTCTGCAAGTGACCGTCGTCGGCGGGGGGATGATCACCCACGATCAGATTTTGCCGTCGCTGTACCACTTGCAGCGCCAAGGCGTCATCGGCGAGATCGCCGTCTGCGCTCTCCAGGCCCGGCCGCTCAAAGAGCTGGCCGAGTCGGACCTGTTCGCCCGGGCCTTTCCCGGCCAGTCCTTCCGGCCTTATCCGGACCTAGCGGGCGATCTCGACGCGGCCCATCCGGAGCTGTACCGGCAGGTGATCGCCGGGATGCCGCCGCGCAATCTGGTCGTCGTGGCCGTTCCGGACCAGCTTCACTACCCCGTCATCCGCTGCGCGCTCGAGCACGACCAGCACGTGCTGTCGGTCAAGCCGCTGGTGTTGCGCGCCTCCCAGTCGGTGGAGATCGAGCAGGAAGCCCGGCGCCGCGGCCTGCTGGTCGCCGTCGAATATCACAAGCGCTTCGACGACCGCAGCTTGCTGGCGCGGCGGCGCTACCGCGAGGGCCTGCTCGGCGAGTTCAAGCTGGGCACGGCGCGCCTGCT
>JBBIMZ010000064.1:0-3602 GCA_037444135.1 Solibacteraceae bacterium | reverse complement strand
CCGCCACTCGAACTTCCAGAACTGGTGCACGGTGGAGAACTCCGACGCCTTCACCTACATCGGCTGCCATTACGTGGATCTGGTCCATTTCATCACCGGCCTGCTGCCGGTCGCCGTCAGCGTCTACGGCATCCGCGACCGCTACCCGAACGGCAATGAAGGGTTTCTCTGGACCGACGCCCGCGTCATCTGGAACAACGGCGCCTGCCTCAACGTGCAGAACGCGCTCGGCTTCCCCGACGACGCTCCCGGCACCAACATCCAGCGACTGACGAAGTACTGATCGGCCGGCGACCGCGGCGACTGGCTGGAGCACTCGGCTCAGTACCGCGGCATCAAATACTGCTATACGCGCAATCCGGGCGGCCCGGGCGCCACCATCTACGCCGAACCGAGCACCGACTATTTCCAGTACCTTGACCTCGGCGGTCCCGGTCTGGTTCCGGTCGGCTACGGCTATCGTTCGATCGAGTACATCGTCAAAGCCGCGCTGCGCGTCGAGGCGGCGCCGCCCGGGGAGCGGGCGCGCCTGCTCGCCGACTACGACGCTCAGGGCGTCATGGCCACGCCCGCCAACAGCCTTTACAACGAACTCGTGCTCGAGGCCGGACGGCTCTCGATCCTTCACGGCGGACGCGAAGCCCGGATCGACTACCAGCCCGAGCCGCGCGTCGCGCTAAGCTGAAAGCAGCGAGTCAAGCATGCTGAACTGTCCAGGAGGATCCGATGGGATGCGGTAGCGGAACGCCCTTCCCCCCGCGGGAGGAAACCGGCGGCCGGAAGGTCTTTTGCGTGAAGTTTCAGAGGGAACTGCCCGGCCTGGACGAGGTGCCCTTCGACAACCATCCGCTGGGACAAAAGATCTACGAGAACGTCTCCAAGCAGGCCTGGAAGATGTGGCTGGAGCACATGAAGATTCTGATGAACGAGTACCGGCTCAATCTGGGCACCCGGGAGGCGCAGGAGTTCCTGCTCCAGCAGATGGAAGAGTACTTCTTCGGCGAGGGCGCAGCCTTCCCGCCCGATTACGTGCCGCCGCGCTCGAAGTGAACGACCGGCAGGGCGGCCGTCAGTTCGAAAGCGAGTTGGCCGTGCGCGCGCCGCAGGGCTTGCTCGACTTCGGCCGGAGTTGTTCCGCGCGCGAACAGGAATCCCAGGTAGCTGTTGCCCTCGGGTAGCGGCACCAGTTGCTGTCCCTGTTTGGCGGTGATCTCGACGGCGAAGATTCCCGGCACGGCCCGCGCCCGCTCGACGCCGCGGACTCCCTGGTAGATGCCGGCCTTCGGGATCGGGATCATCATCACGCCCGCGGCGGGATCGAGCGGTCTCAATCCGGCCACCTCTTCGCCGAGCGCGTGCCGGACGATGAGCTCCTCGAGCGTCATATCGCCGGGAAACCGGAAGACGCGCGCGCACAGGCCTCCGATCGGCCGGGCGGCGACTTCGAGCACCCACACGCCGGTTTCGTTGACGCGCATCTCGGCGTGCACCGGGCCGTGCCCGAGCCCCAGCGCGGCGACCGCCTGCCCGGCGACTCGCACGATCTCCCGCTGAACCGCCTCCGGCGCCCGCGACGGCCTCACATAGATGGTTTCTTCAAAGTACGGGCCCTCGAGCGGATCCGGTTTGTCGAACAGCGCCAGAACGCGAAGCCGGCCGCGCGTGACGATGCCCTCGAGCGCGAACTCCCGACCTGGAATATAGTCTTCGACCTGGAGAAAACGGTCCTGCTCGCTCCGGTGGCGGCGAATCTCGGGCGCCTCGAGGATCCGCGCGATCCTGCGAAACGCCGCCACGAACTGCCCGGGATCATCCGCCCGGATGACGCCGCGGCTCGCGGAAAGGCCGAGCGGCTTGAGCACACACGGATAGTTGACTTCCGGGGCGACCGTTTCCGGCGCCGCCTCCAGAGGGACACGCCGGTAGCGCGGGACCGGCAAGCCGGCCCGCTCGAGCAGACGGCGCGCCTGATGCTTGTCGCGGCAAGCGCGGGCGCCGGCGGCGCTGTGGAATGGAAGGCCCAGGCGTTCGGCCACTTCCGCCGCCAGCACGGCCGGGCGGTCCCCCACCGCGACCACGCCGTCCAGCCAGCCGGCGCCGAATCGCGCCGCCAGACGGGCCGCTTCCGCCGGATCGTCGAACCTTACGGGAACGGCGCCGTCCCACCACGGGTCCTCGAGCGAGCGGCACCGGTCGGTGGCCAGCACGCACTCGACTGCCAGGCGCCGGGCGGCCTCGGCGAAAACACGCGTCTGATAGCCGGTGGTGGCCGCCACCAGCAACAGGCGCTTACCCTCAAACGGTGTCATACAAGGGCCACCTGCCCTTCAACGGGCTCGGCTCAACAGTACCAGGGCTCTTCGAGAAACGGAATGGTCGCTCGCGCCGGCCGGTCCGGATCCTCCGGCGGCGGCGCGCCATGCACCAGCTCCCAAATCCGCGCGAAGGTCTGGGCGCGGGAGCGGCCGCGGCGCTGCTCGTCGGCCACCAGCCGCAGCAGCTCCGCCGCCAGCTCGTCCAGGCTCGCATCCGGATGTTTCCACGGATAGACGAGCCGGGTTTCGTCGAAAGGTCCGACCAGCCGCCGAACCTCCTCGAGTTCGAGCAGCAGCGAGCCGGAGGGGATGAGCAGGCGCAGGGCAAGCTGGATGGGCGCCACATGCGGCGCCAGTTCGAGCTCCGCCAGCAGCCGCAACAGCTCGCGGTACCCTTCCCAGCTCGTCCAGGGCGTGAACGGGATGAAGGTCGGCGACAGCGCGACTCCGGCGGCCCGGCATCGCCGCACGGCCTCGAGGAAATCCGCCCGCGTGTGGCCCTTGCGCAAGCGCGCCAGCACCCCATCGTCGATCGATTCGGCGGCGCTGGTGACGAAGGCGCACCCCGTATCGCGCAACAGAGGCAACAGGCCGCTGTGGCGCAGCAAGTGCTCGATCTTGATCGTGACGTCGTAGGTAAGGAAAGGGAATTCGCGGTGCAGCGCCTGGACCACCCGCACGGCGTGGCCGGGCCCGTTGAAGAAATCCGGGTCTCCGAACGTGATGTGCCGGGCGCCGGCCTCGACCTGGGCCCGGATGTCGGCCAGTACGATCTCGACGGGCACGGCTCGAAACCGCCCTCCGTAGACGGGCACGACCGGGCAGTGGCGGCACAGGTGCTTGCAGCCGCGGCTGGCTTCCGTGTAGCCGGCGATCCTGCGCTCGCCGTTCCAGCGGAGCGCCGCATACTCCTCGAGCGGCGGAAGGCCTTCGCGCCGGGGGACTTGGAACGAGACGCGCTCCAGCGGCCCCGGCGCCGCCCGCTCGTCTGTCTGCTCGCCGCGGGCCAGGCGCAGCAGCCCTAGCTCGTATTCGCCGCCCAGGATGGCGCTGACGCCCAGCCGCCGCAGGAACGGCTCGTTCAGCGGCGCGTACAAACCATAGCAGCACAGCCGCGCCCGCGGATTCCTCGCCCGGACATGCTCGATCACCGGCAGCGCCAGCCGCGTCGCCGTGTGCATCGGCAGGAAGAAGGCGATCAGGTCGGCTTCGTCGATCGCCCTCCGGGGCAAGTCGCCGAACGCCAGATCCGCGCAGGTCCCCTCGTGGCCGTCAGCGGCCCGAACG
>JBBIMZ010000063.1:0-11721 GCA_037444135.1 Solibacteraceae bacterium | reverse complement strand
GCCTCCTCGCGCTCTCGAGCCAGTTGCTCCTGCTCTTGGCGCCGTACGGCGATCTCGCGCGCATCTTCCGCGGTCTGGACGGCCTCGCGCGCCAGCATGGCGACCGGTTTCGGTCCGGCTTTACGGGCCTGATAGGCTTCAGCCTGGCTGAGGCTGCGTTCGGCTTTCAGGAATGTGTCATGCGCGTAGCGGTCGGCGCCCGAGGCGCGCGCGATCTGCACGGCGTTGCGCGCCTGATACAGCTCCACGGGCACGTTCGGATCGAGCGTCAGCATCAAGGGATTGGCCAGCGGCTGATACTGGCCCCGCTTGAGCAGCTCGTACTTGGCGTCGATGACCTCGACGATTCCTTTGGTGTCCTTGCGGACCTCGTTCTCCAGGACGACCAGGTCGCTTGGATGACGCACGGCGAAGTAGGGCTCGGCCGTGACGACCATGCCGAAGGCCTGAAGCTCGGTGGTGACTTTCAGCTTGCTCCTGCCGTTGCGGACGACAACTTCGCCGAGATTGCTCGCCCGCCCCTCCGGCGTGATCGCCCAGAGGACGAAGGTCAGATATTCGGCGCCGAAGGTCATGGGCGCGGCCATGTTCTTGAACTCGGCCTCGATCTCGATGTAACCCCGCTGGCTGGCCACGCGCGCCCGGCCGCCGGCGCGCGGCATGAGAATCGTCCCGCGGAAATCGATCAGCGTCGCGCCGGAACGGTGCTGGTAGTTGACGGCGACGGTGATCTTTTCGACCACGTCGACGCGGAAGACCGGCCGTTTCTCGAGTTCGATGACCTTCGTTTGGGCGGAAGCCGGTCCGGCGACCGCCAGCGCGGCCGCCACGAGGTGGACAAACTGGGGCAGACCCCTCATCCGGCGCGGCTCCAGTGTCAATTATAACGACGCGTTTGTTTCCCTCACCGGCGACAGGCCGTCAAGCCATAATAGACGCTATGGATCGAAGAACTTGTCTGAAAGCAGTGGCCGCGGCCTCGCTGGCGGCCGTCCCGCGCGCCGGAGCGGCGGGCAAGCCCATCCAGTTGCAGTGTGATCTCGAGGTGGCGCCCGGCAAGGAGCAGCAGATGGTCGCCGCCTTCCACAACACATTCGAACCGGTGATCCGCAAGCAGCCCGGCTTCGTCGACGTCAAGCTCCTGAAGCTCCGCCACGCGGTGGTGGGCGAGCCGCCGACAAAGGCCACCTACAAGCTGCTGATCAGCTTCGAGACCGAGGAGCAGCGCCTGGCCTGGGTGGCCACGGCCGACCACCAGCGCGTCTGGCCCGCGGTGGAGAAGAACCTGACGAAGTTCAACGCGATCCTCTACGACCAGGTGTAGACGCCGCCCCCTCTACCTCCGGCCGACCGCTTCCAAGAAGCACCGCGCCACGCGTCGCATCTCGAACTCTTCAACGTCCCGGAGGCCGGCCTGGCCGAGCGACGTCCGGAGGTCCCGGTCTTTGTAGAGCCGTTCGATAGCCTGAGCCAGCGCTTCTGCGTTTTCCGGCTCGACCAGCAGGCCGTGACGGACCACCTCCGGCACGGCGGCGGCGCGGGCCGCCACGATGGGTTTGCCGGCCGCCATCGCTTCCAGGAAGACGATGCCGAATCCTTCCTGAACGCTCGGCAGGCAGAAGACGTCGGCGCGGTTGTACTCTGCCGCGAGCTGGGAAGCGCCGGCGTCGCCGACCCAGTGAACCGACGTCTCCAGCCGGAGCTCCTTCCACAAGCGCCGCAAGGAAGCCGCTTCGCGCCCGCCGCCGACGATCCGCACCTCCAGTTCGGGCGCCCGCTGCCGGAGAAGGGCCGCGGCGCGCAGCAGAAGGTGAACCCGCTTCCGGGCGTAGAACCGGCACACGCAAAGCACGGTGAAGCGCTCTTTCGGCTCCGCCGGCGCCGGATTGCCGCGCAGCAGGTTCCGCCACCGGTCCAGGTCGATCAGTTCCGGCACGACGACGGCGCCGCGCACGCCGTAGAGCTCTTCGATCCGCTCCGCGCAGTACCGGCTCGGCGTCACGACCAGATCGGCCCGCTCGGCGTGCAGTTTTTCCAGATGGGCTTGGTAAGCCAGGCTGAGCCGGACCGGTCCGGTTTCATACGGCAACACGTCGGCGATGACGCCTTTGATGGAGGCGACGTGGAGGGACGAGCGGCGGCCCGCAATCGAGTATCCGTCGGCGTCGAAGCCGACCAGGATGTCGCCGCCGGGGAACTTGCGGAAGCGAAGCGTCTGGTTGAACAGCAGCCTCTCGGCGGCGTAAATCGGAAGGTGAAGTCTGGGCGCAACCAGATTCACCCGGCCGCCTAACGCTCGAAGGCCGGCCGCGAGCGTGTCGATCCCCACAAAGCAGCCGCTGCCCTGCCAGACGTTGAGCGGAATGGCCGTGATGAATTGAAATGAGTTCACGTCATTGAGACGGCGGCTGCTCGGTGGTCATCTCCTCGGAGAGCGGCTCGGGCGTTTCGAACTTGATGACGGCTTCGGCGCCGAACTTGCGGTACATGCGAAATTCCACGTCGTTCTTCACCAGGAGCCGCCCCTGCCGCATCCGCATGGCGAACTTGAGCGGCAGCAGGTATTCGCGCCCGGCGATGTCCACGTAGTCGTAGTCGAGCACAGTGCCGGCTTCCTGAATCGGAAAATCCGGCGGAATGTCCAGCGCCTGGAGCGTGACGCGCAACACCTGCAACGAGTCGCGATCGACGTAGACCAGCCCCTTGTAGGCCGGAACGACGCTGAGCTTGCGCTCCCAGGTGATCGACCACTTGGACTTTTCCCGGCGCACGCTGTATTCGTAGACGTGCGTCAGCCGGCCGCGGAGCCGGCCCCAGCGGCTCCAGCGGAAGGTTGCTTCCGTTTCCGGCTCGAAGATTTCCCGCAGCAGCGTCCCGAACTCGCCGGTCGAGGTCGAGCCGCCGACGTCGTCCATCGTCAGATCTACGGGCCGGTCGTTCAGCAAAATGACCTTGTAATCTTCCTTCTGTTCGAAGTAGCTGACCCTGGCGGTCACCGTGTCGAGCTTGCGCCAGAACTCCAGGCCGCTCGGATCGGCGTAGCGGCGGGTCACCTGGACGCAAATGAAATCGGGAAGCCGCTTGGTGTAGTTGAGCGCGTAGTCGCGCACTTGCTCGATAATGCGGGCCTGCTCCTCCGGCGAGGGAGGCGGGCGGACGGGAAGCTTCTGCTCGGGCTTGACCGGTGCGGGCGCGGGCAGCTTCTGGGAGGCGTCGCGCAGGCGCAGCAGCGCTTCGATGGTCTTCGGGCCGGCGCCGAGCCCTTGCAAGGACTCGATCGTGCGGTCGTCGAGCCGCTCGGTCAAAACGACGTTCTTGAGGTAGGCGGCGACCTGGCGGTCCGGGTGCTCGAGTTCGATCGAGGAGGTGATGAATTGCACGAGCTGCTTGACCGTCAGGCGCTGCTGGGTGAAGGCCGCCAGCGCGAAGGTCAGACCCAGGAGGGCCAGACGCAGGCTCATACCTTCATTGTGACGCACGCCGGAGGCCCCTCCGTTGCCGTGCGGCGGACTTCAGACCAGACCGAGGTGGTTCCGGGCGTACTCGATGCAGCGTTCGACGTGTTCGAGCTCGAGGCGCTTGCGGGCGGCTTCCTCCAGGCCGGCGACGCGCGGCAGGGGGCGCCGCGGCTTGTTGGCGCGCACCAGCCGCAGCGTGCGGGCCAGATAGACTCCGTTGCGGTCCGGGAACGTGGCCCAATACTTCTCGGTCAGACAGGGCACCTTCAGCGGGTCGCGCGTAATCATCTCGAGCGAGAAGTTCACTCCGGGGCGGGCGCGGCGGATGATGTCGACCACGCGCTTCATGTCCATGAGGCCGTCGCCGAACGGCACTTCCGACAGCAGGAAGCCGTCCTCGTACTCCTCGACGCCCATGTCCTTGATGTGGGTGTTCACCGTGAAGGGGGCCAGTTTTTCGATCACTTCCATCGGATCGTCCAGCAGCGAGATGTTGTTTCCGGTGTCGAGGCACACGCCGAGGAATTCGCTGCTGTACTCCTTGAGCAGCTCCACCTGCTGGTCGACGGTCCAGTCCTTGTGGTTCTCCAGGCCCAGCGGCAGGCGGTGCTTCTCGACGATGGGGACGCTGCGGGCGATGCGCCGGCGGAAGTCGGCGACGGCCGTTTTCCACTCCTCCAGGCTGGAGAAGGTCTCGTAGCGCCGGCCGGAGAGGCAGACGGCGCGGAGGCTGGTGGCGCCGGCCTCCTTGGCCATTTTCACGGTCTGCTCGAACTGGGACGGGTCATCGCCGGCCAGGCGCGTCTGGATCTCCAGATACAGGCCGAGTTCCTCCTTGCGGCGGCGCAGGTTGCGCGCATAGTCGGGCTCGAGCGAGGCCAGGCCGCCCTGGCAGCCGCCCACGCCCAGCTCGGCGCAGAATTCAATGAGCTGGTGCGCCATGCGCATGCGGTGCGCCGGGAAGGAATCGGGCGTGATGCCCATCGAAGTGCGCTTGGCCGCCGCCGGTGCGGCGGAGGCGGCCAGGGTCGCCAGAAAGGTTCGTCGGTTCATAGATTCAGGCTCCGGAGGACCTCATCCCAGGGCTTGCGGTAGGGCCGCTCGAGCAGAGCGGCCGCCTCGCGGTCGCCGAGGATCTCTTCCTTGTCCGCATCCCAGCGGATCATGCGTCCCACCTTGAGGGCGATGTTGGCCAGGTGACAGGCGGTCGTCACCTGGTGGCCCTCCTCGACGTCGGCGATCGGGCGCTGGCGGCTCTTGATGCAGTCGATGAAGTTGCGCACGTGCAGATCCATCTGCTCGTCGCTCGAACCCTTCTGCTTGCGCGGCTCGGTCCAGGGGACCGGTTCGACCTTCGACCGCGGCGGATGGCCCGGCGGGCTGGACCAGTTCGGAATGAGGTTGGCCGGAGGCACCTTCATGTCCGGCCTCACTTCGTAGCCGGCGCGCGAGAGCGCCATGGCGCCTTTGGTGCCGCAGAAATCGAACGGTTCGCGCCAGCCGCCGCAGGCCTCGCGAATCGAAACCGCCACCGTGAAGCCCGGGTACTCGAAGATGGCGTCTTGCGTGTCCGGCGTGTCGCCGTTGTCGTCGGTGAGGGCGAGCCGCCCGCCGACGGAGGCCACTTTCAGCGGACCCTTGACGCCCATCACCCAGTGGACGATGTCCAGGTTATGGGCGCCGAGGTTGGTCATCTGGCCGCCCGAGTAGTCTTGAAACCAGCGGAAATGATAGAGCGCCCGGTGGGGATTATAGGGGCGCTTGGGAGCGGGGCCGAGCCACATCTCGTAATCCAGATCCGGGGGCGGCTCGGAGTCCGGCGGCGCGCCGAAGCCCGGCATGATGTTGCGGTAGGAAGAAATTCGCACGCTGTGGATCTTGCCGATGACTCCCTCGCGCAGCAGACGCCGCGCCTCCTGAAAATGAAGGCCGCTGCGCTGCTGGGTGCCGACCTGGACGACGCGCCCGTAGCGGCGCGCCGCCGTCACCATCCAGCGCCCTTCGCGGACAAACAGCGTCAGCGGCTTTTCGACGTAGACGTCCTTGCCGGCGGCGCAGGCCAGGATGGTCATCAGCGCGTGCCAGTGATCCGGCGTCGCCACGATGACGCCGTCCAGATCCTTCATCTCCAGCATCTTTCGGAAATCCTTAAACCCTTTGGCCTGCGGCCCGCAGGCGGCCAGGCCGGCTTCGACGCGCGGCTGGTAGACGTCGCAGACGGCGGCCATTTCTACGTCCTTCTGGCGTTTGAAGGTCTGGGTGTGGAACGCCCCGATGAGCCCGTAGCCGATCAGGCCGATCCGGACTCGGTCGCTGGCGCCGAGAACCCGCTGATAGGAAGCCGCGGTGAGGGCGCCGAGGAAAGCGCGGCGCGTCGAGGACGAATCGTGCATAACAACCCCCTGGTTGAAGTCAACTTCCTTTCCGGCAAAAAGCAATCCGTGGGAATATTATCTACCAGCAGCAGATGATTTCAAGGGGGCCGAAGTGAAGCGACGCGATTGGTTCAGGACGATGATGGCCGCGCCGGTGATGCCCGCCGCGGCCCAGCAGGAGGTCAGCCGCCGGACCGCGGGGCTGCCGCCGCTAACCATCAAGGAGGTCAAGGCGGTCGCCACGAGCGGGGGCGCGCGCTACCGCTGGATCTTCGTCAAGATCACCACGAGCGAGCCGGGTCTGTACGGGATCGGTTCGGCGAGCAACCAGTTTCAGCCCCACGCCGTGATCGCCGCCATCGAGAAACATCTGGCGCCGTTTCTGGCGGGCAAGGATCCGGACCGCATCGAAGACCTCTGGCAGAGCACGCACCTGCGGACCTACTGGCGCAACGGCGCGGTCAACAACAACGTGCTCAGCGGCATGGACATGGCGCTGTGGGACATCAAAGGAAAGCGCGCGGGCATGCCCGTCTACGAGCTGCTCGGCGGCAAGGTGCGCGACGCGGTGCCGTGCTACGACCACGCCGGCGGGAAGGACTTCGCTTCCGCCGTCGAGTCGGTGCAGAAATCGATGGCCAACGGCTTCCGCCACATCCGGGTGCAGCTCGGCCCCTACGGCGGGGGCGGCTTCATCCCGGCCGGCCAGGGCAACCGCCCCGAAGGCGGTCACGCCGGTCCGGCCTTCGACGAGGAGGTCTACGTCGAGACGGTGCCCAAGCTGTTCGACTACGTCCGCTCGAAAGTCGGCTTCGAGCCGAAACTGCTTCACGACGTGCACTCGCACCTCACCGGAATGAATGCGGTCGAGTTCTGCCGCCGGATGCAGCCCTATCAGATGTATTTCATCGAAGACGTCCTGCCGCCGGAGCAGATCGCCTGGTACAAGCACATTCGCGAGATCTGCTCGACGCCGCAGGCGGTGGGCGAAGTCTTCTCCCACCCGTTCGAGTACCTGCCGTTGATTACCGAGCGGCTGATCGACTTTGTGCGCTGCCGCGTCTCGGCGATCGGCGGCATCACGCAGGCCAAGAAGATCGCCACGCTCTGCGAGGTCTTCGGCCTCAAGACGGCCTTCCAGGAAGGCGGCGACAACGACCCGGTAAACCAACTGGCCGCCTATCATGTGGACATCTCCAGCCCCGCCTTCGGCATCCAGGAGGAGAACCGGTTCCCGGACTCGGTCCGGGAGATGATGCCGGGCCTCGCCGAGATCCGCAAGGGCTATCTCTACGGCAGCGGCAAGCCGGGCCTCGGCATCGACCTGGACGAAAAGCTTGCCGCCAAGTATCCCCTCCAGCCCATACCGGACGGCGGCCCCTACCCGCTCGACCGGACGCTGGACGGCGCGCTGGTCAAACCGTAAGAAGCGCGGTATGATGAGGCGGACCGGGAGCGCGCGGATGCAAGACGGCAAGACCAAGCGAAGGGAGTTTCTGGCCGGCTCGGGCGGGCTGCTGCTGGTGAAGCCGGAAACGGCGTTCGAAACGCAGGCCAACTCGGCGGTCGAGGTGGGCATCGTCGGCTGCGGCGGGCGCGGTAACTGGATCGGCCCGTTTTTCCCGGAGTTCGCCGGCGCCCGCGTGGTCGCGCTGGCCGACGTGATCCGCAAACACCTCGAGGAGACGCGGCTGAAGTTCAACGTAGACGCCTCACGGGCCTATTACGGGCCAGACGCCTACCGCGAACTGGCCAACTCCAAACTCGACGGCGTGGTGATCGAAACGCCCACCTACTTTCACCCCGAGCAGGTGCGGGCGGCGATCGAGGCCGGCAAGCACGTCTTCGTGGCCAAGCCGGTGGCCGTGGACGTGCCCGGCTGCCGGAGCATTCTCGCGAGCGGTCGGCTGGCGCAGGAGAAGAAACTGACCTTGCTGGTCGATTTCCAGACGCGGGCCCAGCCGGTGTTTCAGGAGTCGGTGGCGCGCTTCCGGCGCGGCGACATCGGCAAGCCCGAAATGGGTCAGGTCTACTACTACGCGGGGCGGCCGTCGAAGGACCGGTCCCAACCGGGGATGGACGAGGGGCAGGCGCGGGTGCTGAATTTCTACATGGACCGCGAGCTCGGCGGCGACATCATCGTCGAGCAGAACATCCACGTCCTCGACTTGGCCAACTGGTATCTGGACGCGCATCCGCTGAAGGCGATCGGCACGGGCGGGCGCACCGACTGGAGCGGCACCGAATACAACGCCGGCAACGCCTGGGACCACTTCGTCGTCACCTACTGGTACCCGAACGGCGTCGAGGTCAGCTTCAGCTCGCACCAGCTCACGCGGAGCTTCAGCGACTTGTGCGTGCGCTTTTTCGGCATCAAAGGCGCGGTCGACTCTCACTACAACGGGCTGGTACGGATCACCGGTGAGAACGCGTGGCTGGGAACGGAGAAGGACGATACGTTCCGCCAGGGCGCCATCAACAACGTCAAGACGTTCGTGGAAAGCATCCGCACCGGCCGGCCGTTCAACAACGCCGAGGAAGCCGTTCGGAGCAATCTGACGGCGATTCTGGGCCGCATGGCGGCCTACCAGGAGCGGATCGTCACCTGGGAGGAGATGATGCGGTCGCAGGAACGCTATGAGGTCAACCTGAAGCTGCGCTGGTAGGAGGGGACGATGAGACGCCGCCAGTGGCTTTCGACGATGGCCGGGGCCGGGTTGCTCGGCGGTCCCGGTCCCCTGGCGGCGGCGCAGGCGGCCGCCCGGCGCGGACAGCCCCCGCTGAAGATCACCGGCGTCAAGGTGATTCTGACCGAGCCTGCGGGCAGCAAGCTGGTCGTGGTCAAGGTGAGCACCAGCGAACCGGGCCTGTACGGCGTCGGCTGCGCCACGCACCAAGAGCGCCCCTACGCCGTGGCGGCGGCCCTCGACCAGCACATCGGCCCGTACGTCGCGGGGCGCAACTGCGACGAGATCGAGGACATCTGGCAGAGCGTTTACGTGGCCTCCTACTTTCGCCAGGGCGTGACGCTGAACAACGCCCTGAGCGGCATCGACGGGGCGCTCTGGGATATCCTCGGCAAGCGGCTCGGCGTTCCCGTCTACCAGTTGTTGGGAGGCAAGGCGCGCGCCGCCGTGCCGCTTTACGCCCATGCCAGCGGCCGGGATCCGCAGGAGGTCGAGGATCGCGTCCGCGAGTGGATGGCCAAAGGGTACCGGCATGTGCGGGTCCAGGTGGCCGCGCCGGGCTACTCCGGCTACGGCGCCGCCGGCGAGACCAGCGAGGCCGTCAAGAGCATGAGGCCGGAGGGCGCGCCGCCGTCGCCGGTATTCGAGCCGACGCCTTACGTCAATAGCGCTCTGAAGCTGTTCGAGCATCTGCGGGCCCGGCTTGGCTTCGACGTCGAACTGCTGCACGATGTCCACGAGCGCGTGCCGCCGGCGCAAGCCTTGCAGCTCGGCCGGCTGCTCGAGCCCTACCGGCTGTTTTTCCTCGAGGACCCATTCGCTCCGGAAGACGTCGGCTGGTTCCAGATCATGCGGCAGCAGACGTCGACGCCGCTCGCGATGGGCGAGCTGTTCGTCAACCGAAACGAGTGGCTGCCCCTGGTGGCCAACCGCTGGATCGATTTCATCCGCTGTCACATCTCAGCCGTCGGCGGGCTGAACATGGCGCGCAAGATCGCCGCCTGTTGCGAATTCTTCCACGTCCGGACGGCGTGGCACGGGCCCGGCAATGTTTCGCCCGTGGGACACGCGGTGAACCTGCATCTGGACCTGGCGACGCCGAATTTCGGCATCCAGGAACAGACCCTGTTCAACGAAGCGGCCCGCGAAGTCTTCCCGGGATGCCCGGAAATTCGCGGCGGCTACATGTATGCGAACGAGAGGCCGGGGCTGGGCATCGATGTCGACGAGCGGGCAGCCGCGCGGTTTCCCTACCGGCCCGGCTCCTACCACCGCGGGGACCAGCGCCGGCTGGATGGCTCGGTGCAGCGGCCGTAGGCGTCAGTTGACGGACCGCGCGATCTCGTCGTAGAGGCCGGGGAGGCTCTTGGCGAACAGGCCGGTCAGCGACCAGCCGGGAAGGTCGTCCACCTTGAGTTCGCGGGCGACCTCGTCGCGGCTCTTGCCGGCGCGCTGGAGCTCGCGCACGCGGCTGCGCACCGTCTCGAAGCTCGTCTTGAACCGCACCAGGTCTTCCCGCCGGGAGACGGGGCCGTGGCCGGGAATTACCGTGTCGAAATCGAGCGCCAGAATGGCGTCCAGCGTCTTCATCCAGGCCTCCGACGAGCCGCCGTTGGCGTAATCGATGAAGGGGGCGCCGCGGACGAACAGATCGCCGGTGGGGAGCACGCGATGCTCGGGAAAGAGAATGACGGCGTCGCCGTTGGTGTGGCCGAAACCGAGGTGCCGCGCGACGACGCTCTTGCCGCCCAGATGGAGTTCGAAGGCGTCGCGAAAGGCCATGCGCGTGACGCCGGGCATCGCATTGCGCACCAGATTTGCCCGGGCGTTGGCGTGGGCGATGATTTCGGCCGACTCGCTCAGTCGGGCGTTGCCGCCCGTGTGATCGCCGTGGTGGTGCGTGTTGAGCACGTAGCGGATCGGCTTGTCGGAAAGCGTCTTGACTTTTTCGACGATCTCGGGCACGTTGCGCTCGAACTTGTCGTCCACCAGGACGACGCCCTCGCCGGTGGCCAGGACCGCCACGTTGCCGCCGCTGCCCACGAGCACATGCAGATCATCGGCGATCCGCTCGACCGTCATTCCGCCCGGCGGCTGCTGGCTGACGGCAAACCACAGGCAGCCGGCGGCAGTAGCGGCCAGCACGAGACGCGTTCCCCCTGCTTGAAACGTCATGGTTCGCTCCCGGTCGGTTTCCGCCTATTCTACGCCACGGCCGGCGTCGCCGGTCAATACGAGGAGGCTCACTTCCGGGCGGCAATTCAGGCGCACGCCGAGCAGGTTGCCGACGCCGCGCGTGACGTGCACCAGACGGTCTTCCCAGGGCTGCAAGCCCTCGAGGAAACGTTTGTCTTTGACGGCCTGAAACGGGGCGTAGCCGACGATCGGGATGATCACCTGCCCGCCGTGCGTGTGGCCGCTCAGCATCAGGTCCCAGACGTAGCCCGCAAGTTGCAGCCGCGTGTCGGGATTGTGCGCCAGCACCAGACAGGGCCACTCGGGCGGATCCGACGGGAGGGCCGCTTCCGGACGCACTTCGCGCGACCACAGGTCGCCGAGGCCGGCCACGAGCAGCCGCTGCCCGCCGACTTCGAGAACCCGGCCGGCGTTGTGCAGGCACACGACGCCGGCCTCTTCGAGGACGCGGCGCACCGGGCCGGTGTCGGGGTAGCCGCCGAGCCGCACGGCCCAGCGGCCGCCGTCGTGGTTACCGAAACAGGCAAACGCCGGCACGGCGCGGGCCAGCCGCCGGAGCACGCGCGTGTACTCTTCGGGCGAAGGGACCGCGCGGGTGATGAAATCGCCGGTGAGGCAGGCCAGATCGGGCTGCCGCTCGAGTCCGAGCTCGATGGCGCGCTCGATCAGTTCGTAAGGCACGACGTCGGAGGCATGCAGGTCCGACAAATGCAAGACGCGCACGTCGCGCCTCAGGGAGACGCGCGACAAGGGGACGCGCTTCTCGGTCACCTCGAACCAGCCCGGTTCGAGGAACCGCGAGTAGCCTGGAACGGCGGCCAGACTCGTAATCGAGGAGATCAGGAACGTTCGGCGGCTGATTGGCATCGTCGCGGAGCGTTGCGGTTGCTGTTTCTATTATCGAACGGAAAGCGAGAACTCTTCGAGCAGCAGGCGGGTGAGCTCGGAAATGAAGCGGTTGCCGGCGTTGTCGGGCGAGTAGCCGATCTCGGGCAGATCGTCGCA
>JBBIMZ010000062.1:8201-11793 GCA_037444135.1 Solibacteraceae bacterium | reverse complement strand
TCTGGCGATCAGCGCCAGCCCGCAGACGTGGTCGGAATGCTCGTGGCTGATCAGGATGGCATCCAGGTCCTGAGGACGCTCGCCGATGGCGGCGAGGCGTTCAAAGGTCGTTTTCCGGTTCAGGCCGGCGTCGACCAGGATCCGCGTCTGATTGGTGGCGATAAAGGTCGAGTTGCCCGCACTCCCGCTGGCGAGAATCGCTACCTTGATGATGAGCGGCCTCCCTAACCCAGAGTCTTAGCATACAGGAGGCGCGAGGCGCCATCAGCAGACGCGACAGCCGTTGCAGCCCCCGGCCGGCAGAGGGACGGAGAAGTTCTTCTCGATCTGCTCGCGGTAGGTCGGCCCGCCGTTGTAGGCGCAGAAAGGGTAGATGCGTCCGTTGGGGGCCGCGTAGTGGATCACGCAGCGCTTGACGCGCTCGATGTCGTAGTTGTAGTGGTCCATGAAGTGCATGCCGGCCACCATCAGCGTCTTGAAGGTGAAGCCCTTCTTTTCCGCCTCGCCGCGGCCGTAGCGCTTGTCCATCAGTCCCTGGAGCGTCTCCAGAAATTTGGCGAAGGTCAGCCCCTCGGGGGCCCGCTCTTCGTGGAAATGCCGGCGCAGGGAGTTCCAGGCGCTGATCTGCGAATACAGCTTCATGTGGACCTTGCCCGCCTTGCGCGCCAGCAGATCCATATCGCGCAGCATGGCGCCCACGTCGATGAAGCGCGTGACGGGCACCGCCTGCTTGGAAGCGCTGACGAACAGGTAGGTGCCGAGCGAGCAGTGGGGGTGGCAGGACAGATGCGTGGTGAGTTCGCCGCGCAAGGCACTCACCAGCTTGGAGAACGGCGTCACGCAGGCGAGCGGAAACCAGTCCTCGTATGGATCGCAGATGCCCGTCTGGCGGTGCACGTCGTGGGCCAGGTCGGACATCGTATAGCGCTTCTCGTCGAGTTCGCGCCGGTTGATGCGCCCGGTGAAAGCCACCGGCTGGAAGCTGATGGCGCTGACGCAGTCGACGTTGTCGATCGCCAGCCGGATGATGTCGCCCACCTGGTGGTCGTTGACGCCTTTGACGACGGTGGGCACAAAGCAGATCTTCATGCCGGCCTTGCGGATGTTCTCGATCGCCCGCAGCTTGATTTCCATCAGCGCCCGGCCGCGCGTGCGCAGGTAGATGTCGTCGGTGACGCCGTCGAACTGGAGATAGATGGTGTGCAGGCCGGCCTCACGGCTCTGCTCGGCAAAGCCGGGCTCGGCGAACTTGATGCCGTTGGAGGCGCACTGGATGTGGGAGAAGCCCATCTCCTTGGCCAGCCGTAGCGCTTCGAACCAGTGCGGGTAGATGGTGGGCTCACCGCCGGAGAATTGCACGATGCGTCCCGAAACGGGCTTTTCGTCGCGGAGCGCCTGGAGCATGGCGCGAACCTGTTCGAGGCTGGGCTCGTAGAGGTAGCCGGCGACGTTGGCGTTGGCGAAACAGACCGGGCAGGTCAGGTTGCAGCGGTTGGTCAAGTCGACGTTCGCCAGCCCGGAGTGGCTGGTGTGCATCGAACAGAGGCCGCAGTCGTCCGGGCACTTGGTCGCGTTGGGGACGATCGGGTTCATCACGCCCCGGTTGTCCCCGAAAGTCCATTCCTCCATCTTCAAATACAGCCGGACGTCCGAGTACACTACGTCGCGGAAGTAGCCGTGCTGCGGGCAGGTCTTCTCCATGATCACGCGGCCGCGATCGTCTTCGCTGAGGAGAGCGTCGATGAGTTGGGAGCACTCCGGGCACAGAGACTGCGTGGTCTTGGGGAGACCTTTGGCGAGCGGCCGGATCGGGGCGCCGGTGTAAGTCGTCTCGGGCTGAAGGATTTCGAATTCCGGCCTGGTTTCGCGCTCGAGCAAGCCGAGAGTCTGGATCGCCATCGGGTCAGCCTCCTCACCAGAGAATGTATTCCAGAGGAGGATTCGAGGCCAATATCCGGCAATCGAGCGGCGGATTTTCCCCGTCCAAAGGGGATTTTGAGACCTGAAGGGTTCCGCTGCGGCCGCCCGGCGGGCGCTCAGTAACCCTTTTGCTTGTCGACGACGTAGCGCAGGGGGGCGCCGCGGGCGAAGCGGACGACATTCTCCTTGAGCAGCTCTAACTTACGGGGCATCTCCCCGTCGCACTGGGTGGCGATGTGCGGCGTGATGACCACGTTGTCGAACCGCCAGAGGGGATGGCCTTTGGGAAGGGGCTCAGGGTCGGTGACGTCGACGCCCGCCCCGGCCAGATGCCGGCTGTCGAGCGCCTTGACCAGGGCCTCCATCCGGTAAAGCTTGCCGCGGGAGACGGCGATAAAGAAGGCTCCGCGCTTCATCCGTTCGAACTGCGGCCCGCCGAGCATGTACTGGCTCTCGGCGGTGTGGGGCGCGCAGACGAAGATGACGTCGGCTTCCGGAATCACCTCGTCGAGCCGGTCCGGGAAGACCATGCGGTCCACCAGAGGACTGGGCGGGAACTCCTTGGGATCGACGCCGATAACGCGCATGCCGAACCCTTTGGCGCGGCGGGCCACCTGCGAACCGATGCCGCCAACGCCGATCACCAAGGCCGTCTTGCCCTCGAGTTCAAGCATGGCATAGGGCGTGCTTTCCCAGATCTCCTGCGGCCGGATCGAGATGAAGTAGGTCAGTTTTCGCGTCAGGGCGAGCAGCATGGCGAAGGCATGGTCGGCGATGCCGGGACTGGCGACAATGCGGGCGTTGGTCAGCACGATCTCGCTGTGGACGAGCTCCGGGTAGAGGTACGGTTCGACGCCGGCGCTGAGAACCTGGACCCAGCGGAGGCGCTTGGCCGCCCGGATGACCTCGCGCGTCGGCCCGCCGATGAACGCGTCGGCGTCGGCCACTTCGCGGAGCAACTGCCGGCGGGCTTCGCCCGCCTCCGGCGCGTCGGGCGTCACGGCGGTGACGGCGTGCGCTGCCGGCGGGACACCCGCCACGATGCGCAACCCGGGCGCGGCGCGCCGCAGCTCCGCAATGTCGTTTTCCGACAGGCCCACGACCACCACTTTTTTCTCCTGCCCCAGCACAAGCGGCGCCAGGAGCAAACCAATCAGGACACAGTTCATGCGCATGGCTTCACAACCGGTGCAGTATATACCGAACGCAGGACGGCATCTCAGCGGGCGCGGTACTCGGACAGGCGGGGCGGTTCGGCGCCAATCGTCCGTTCGAGCAAAAATCCGCGCGAAGCCAAGTGGCCGGCGAGCGCGGCGTCCGGTTCGGCCGGGTCGTGCAACAGCCACACGCAGCTCACGCCGTCGAGTTCGATCTCGCCAACGTTGCGGTAGGGTACCACCGAAAGGCGCTCGCCCTGTTCGATGCCGCGCCTCTGGTAGACCGACAACGCAGCAAGGTCCCGTGGCGGCCGCGGCGCTTCGATCCGCGCGGTCCGGTCCAGCCGGTGCGTCAACTCCCAGTAGACCTGGTTACCGAGTTCGTTCAGGGTCAGGATCCGATCGCCGGGCTGGAGATGGCGCGCCAGCGACTCGATGCGCGCCCTCACCGGCGGCGTCCCAAGGTTTTTTGCCACCGCGCCGGTTGCGGCGATCACCGCCCAGATCGGAAGAGC
>JBBIMZ010000062.1:7798-8125 GCA_037444135.1 Solibacteraceae bacterium | reverse complement strand
GATGAGGAACCGGGAAGCCAGCGCCGGGGTGACGGTGACCGAGAACAGCAGCAGAAGGACCACGGGCACCCCGGCCAGCATCGCCGCGGTCCAGAGCCAGCGGCTTTCCGGATCGGAATTTCTCCGGGGCGGCCACAGGCGGCGAAGCGCGCCCGCCGAGAAGAGCAGCAGGAGACCGTGAAGCAACGCCGCGCCGGCGGCCGCGACGTAGCGCCAGACGCCGGCGACCGGCATGGCGCCCAGGTATTCGTACATCATCAGCGCCAAGCCTTTGTAGGGCTCGGCCAGGAGCATGTGCACCCACCACAGGTTGGTTTCCAGGCCCCG
>JBBIMZ010000062.1:0-7766 GCA_037444135.1 Solibacteraceae bacterium | reverse complement strand
CACCCATGGAAGAAAGGCCAGCGCCGGAACCGCCGCCGCCGCTGTAAAGGCCAGGCGGCGCGGGCCGAAGAGCCAGTTGACCGCCACAAAGCCGGCAGCCAGGAGCAGCCCGGAGTAGTGCGTGTAGACGGCCAGCGTCATCAATGCCGTCCAGGCAGCCAGCCATGCCGCCGACGGCCGCTCGCGCCACCGCCGCCACACCAGAACGGCCGCGACCATCTCGAGCACGAGGAGGCCGTACATCCGCACCAGCGTCAGCGTGTCCCCGGGCGACAGATATGCGCAGGCGAACAGGAACGAGGCCAGGCGCCAGCGCGGCGTCACCTGCCGGGCCAGCCACGTGAACAGGATCAAGGCAGGGACGTTGATCGCCACCGGAAGGAGCTTGGCGGCGGCGTCGCTGCGGCCGAGCAGAGCAAGCCAGCCGCGCTCGATCAGATAGATCAGCGGCGGGTGTACCAGATCCTGGCGGATGGCCTCCATCTGCGCCGCGAGCGGCCTCATGGCGTGGAAGAGCGCCCAGATTTCCGTGCCGATCAGCACGCGCCCGCGCGCCAGGTACGCCGACAACAGATAGAGGGCCGCCAGGAACCCGGCCCAGGCCCACCACCGGTCAAACCGCCACACCCAGTTCCTTCCAGGTCACCTGCCGCTTCTGATAGATCGCTTCGCGGCCCATGATGGCCGTCAGGGCCGCCACTGCGGCGACTTCGATGCCGGCGAACGGCCGGCGTTTCTCGCGGATGCACGCGAAGAATTCGCTCATGGCGTTCTCTTCGGAATTCTTGATCGCCTCCGGCACCAGGCCGACCGGCTCGCCCTTCTCGTGCATCGGATGGAAGAAGGCGTCCTCATGCGTGAGCCAGACGGCGCCCTTCTCGCCGAAGATGGCGTACCACTGGCCGTTCGGCAACCTGCCCAGGCCCCGGGGATGGAACACATACTGGCTGTAAGCGACGTGAATACCGTTCTCGTAAACATACTGGACGCTGAAGCCGTCCATGAACTGCCGCCCGGCGGGGACGCGCCGCGGCAGGTAGGTGCCGCCGTCGCCGCAGGCGCTCACCGGACGGCTGCCGACGATCCAGTTGCAGGCATCGAGATTGTGCACCGCATTTTCGACGATCAGATCGCCGGAGCGCTTGATGTCGAGATACCACTCGGGACGGGGCCGCTGCTTGCCCGGCTCGACCGGCGTCGCGTGCCGCTGGGCCTTGACGGCGAAGATTTCGCCGGCGACGCGCTCTTCGTGCAGGCGGCGCATGGCCTCGCGCATGGAGGGGAAGTAGCGGAGCTGCTGGCCGATCTGAAACACCGCCTGGGAGCGCCGGGCCGCTTGCAAAGCCAAGGCCACCTGCTCGGGAGTCACCCCGAGGGGTTTCTCGCAGTAGACATGCTTGCCGGCCTCAAGACAGGCGGCGGCCATCTCCGCATGGAGGTCGCACGGCGTTGCGACCACGACGGCATCGACGTCGGCCAGCTCGATGACGCGGCGGTAGTCCGTGAACGATTTAGGGTTGTCGCGCCGGGCCAGTCCCTGGGCCCGGTCTCGCGCCTGCGCGTCGATGTCGCAGATTGCGGTCACCTTTACATTCGCCTGCTCAAGGACCTGCCGGAGCAGTTGCGTCCCGCGGTTGCCCACGCCCACCATGGCGGTGCGAATCTCCGTCTCGGCGCTCGCGGCGAGGGTTGCCGCCGAGGCGGCCAAGAATGCCCTTCTCGGTAGTTGGTCGGCCATGAGCTGTATTGTACTCTTAAGCCTATGACACGTCGCGATTCTCTCAAGCTGGCGCTGGCCGCGGCCGCCCCGGCACGGCCGCAGGCGCCGCCCACACGCTTTCAAATCGCGTGCATGACGCTGCCGTATTCCGCCTTTTCCTTCGAACGGGCCCTGGAAGGCATCGCCCGGGCCGGTTACCGGTATGCCGCCTGGGGCACGACGCACACGGACGCGAGCGGCAAGCGGACGCCGATCCTGGCGCCGGACGCCCCGGCGAAGGCGGCCGCGGAGCTGGCCGCGCGCACGCGAGCCGCCGGACTCGAGCCGGTGATGATGTTCTCGACCGTGAACCTCGAGGATGCCGACGCGCCGCGGCTCCACGCTCACCGGATCGAACAGGCCTCGGCGGCGCGGATCCCCTTCCTGCTCACCTTCGGGCGGACACGGCCCGGCGAATACGAAAACGTCATCCGATGTTTGAAGTCCGCCGGGCCGCTGGCCCGCAAGGCCGGCGTGACCGTGGTCATCAAGCAACACGGAGGCAACACCGCTACGGGACAGGATTGCGCCCGGATCCTCCGCGACGTCGGCGACGAGGGCGTCAAGATCTGCTACGACGCCGGTAACGTGCTCGACTACGAAAACCACGACCCGATCCCGGACATTCAGGCCTGCTGGCGCGACGTTCGCGCGTTCGCCATCAAGGATCACCGCAACTGGCCGAAGGATGAGGACTGCGGGCCGGGCTTCGGCGAGATCGATCACTACCGGCTGCTGATGCCGGTGGCGCGCACGGGTCTGGAGATGCCGCTGGCCTGCGAGAACATCTTCGAGCCGCTCCTGCCGCGGCCGAAGACGCCCGAGGGCGTCGACGCGCTGGCGCGCCGGGCGCGCGAGTTCCTCGAGAGCGTCACGCGAGGGATTCAGAGCGAGGAGGCCAAGCCATGAAGGTCCTGCTGCTGCTCGCTCTGGCCCAACTTCCCGCGGCTGCGGCGGTGTCCCTCTGGGCCGTCTCCGACGGGGTGCGCGTCGATCCCGTGACCAGCAAGCTGATCGAGGCGCGGCCTGAGATTCACAAAGACTACCCGTCCGGCGACTACCGGAAGGCCAATCCGGTATGGGACGGTGCGTCCAAGACCGTGTCGCTCAAGGCGGCGCGCAACGAATTCGTCGCCTTTCAGCTCATCGTCGAAAGCCCGGACCCGGTCGAGGGAGTGGATGTCGAGCCGGTCGAGCTCAGCCACACTTCGGGAGCGGTCCTAAGCGGGCGGAACGCGCGGATTTTCAAAGAGTGGTACATCCAGGTGCGCCGCCCGTCGACCGGCTACGAAAAAACATCCCTGGGGCCGGCCTGGTATCCGGACGCGCTCATGCCCTACCGGCCCGCGCGGCTTCATAGCGGCTTCCCTTTCTCGATCCCCGACCTCTACAACAATATTCCGGGGCAGAAGAACCATGCCCTTTGGATCGATATCTTCGTCCCCGAAGCACGGCGGCAGGCGCCCCCGGGCCGTTACTCCGGGACGGTGCGCGTCAAGTGGAAGGGCGGCGGCGACGGCGTCCGCGTCGTTCTGGACGTGTGGGATTTTGCCTTGCCGCAGGAAAACCATCTCCAGGGGGACATCTGGAACGGCTCGATGCGGCAGATGAATCCGGAAGAGGAGCTGCGCTATTACCAGCTCGCCAAGCAGCACCGCTTCCTGCCCCTGATCTACGCGTACCGGCCGAAGCTGAAGGTGTCCGGAAGCTCGGTCGAGCTGGACTGGAGCGAATACGACCGGCGGGTTGCGCCCTACCTGGACGGCTCGGCTTTTACTGACAGACACGGCTATTGGGGTCCCGGTTACGGCGTACCCGTCTCCCATTGGATGCTGCCGTTCGACATCGAAAAAGGCGAATCGAAAAGCGGCGCCTGGCCGATCCCCGTGCCGCCCGCGGGCCGCACACCCGAGTATGAGGCGGTCTGGAAGGAGACGGCGCGTCAAGTCAAGGGGCATCTGGACAGCCGGCCCGAGTGGCGCCGCGTGATGAAGGTGGCGTTTCTCAACGGCCTCGATGAGTCTTACTACGAAGAAGCCTACGAGAAGATGCTCTATTACGGGCGCTTGCTGCACGAGGCGATGGGCCGCGGCTGGTTCAAGTACCGCGTCGACGGCGGCTACTCCCGCGAAGCCATGGAGAGGCTGGCCGCCGAGGTCGAGCTGTGGGTCTGCCACACCGTCGCGTTCGACATCGACACGATCGAGCATTTCCGCCGGCGCGGCGTCGACGCCTGGTTCTACGGCCCGATGATTTACGAGCAGCGGAAGAACTCCGGCTGCGGCTCGAATACATTCCTCGACCTGGACCTGCTGGTAAACCGCGCCATCGGCTGGATCGGGTGGAAGTACCGCTCGGGCTGGGTGGAGTGGGAGTTCGACTGGAACGCCTATGCGGCCTGGTACGAAGCGGAGAATTTCAAAGAGCCGCGGCGCATCTACAACGGTTCGGGCCAGCTCATCTATCGCGGCGCGGTCATGGGTTATTCCGAACCGATCCCGAGCATCCGGCTGAAGGCGCAACGGCGCGGCCTCCAGGATTACGAGTATTTCTGGCTGTTAGCCGAACGTACGGGAAACCGCGCCGCCTCCGACGCCATCGTCGACGGCATTATTTACAAGAAGCCGTTCGGCAAGGCGGCGATGCTCGACACGGAGATCTGGCGGAACAATCCCGACGAGTGGGACCGGGCGCGCATCGCCGCGGGCGAGGAGATCGCGGCGTCGCACGCAGCGAGCGGCTCCGCCCGCGGGCGTCAAGCGGACGCGGCGATGTCGGCCACCGCTTCGGTGACCTGGCCGAAGTAGCGGCCATCGCGGACGACGTCGGCCGCGAGGGCCAGCCGGGGCGCGGGCGGCGACCAGCCGCGCGGGATGGTCACCGTAAGGCGGCCGGCGGCAGTCGAACGAGCCGGCACTTGCAGGCGGACCACGTCGGGCTCGATCCGCCACTCCGAAGGCGCCACGAGTGCGGCTTCGATCTTCATCGGACGGGCATAGTAGTTCTGAACGCGCACCTCGACCGGGGCGGTGCGCCCGGGCGCCAGGAGTAACTGATAGGGGTAGAGCTTGATCCAGCTCGGATCCAGACCGAAGTCGGTCTCGCCCTCCGGTAGCAGATCGAAAAAGAACTGCTGTTGCCGGCGAAGCTTTTGCTCGGTGGCGAGCAGGATGGAGCGGTCCACCGGATACGGCTTGCCGTGGCCGGGCGCGATCAGCGTCGGCTCGTGGTCGATCAGGTTCCGGATGGACTTCAGATGGCTGTCGTTCTCGACGTGATTGCGGAAGATCAAGTTATGCCGGAGCGTGCCGTCGTTGCGGGGATTGGGGAAGAAGGCATCGCCGGTAAAGGCGACGCGATTGCCATCGATGGTGACGAACAGCGCCATCTGGTACTCGGTGTGTCCGGGCGAGTGCGTGACTTCGAACTCGAACTCCTCCCAGCGGAACTTCTCGCCGTGCTTGAAGGCGCGCGCCACCTTGAAGGGCTCGCCGAGGGTGCAGCCGAGCAACTGGCCGCGCGGGTTCTCAAAGATGTCCACCATGTTCTCGTAGCACCAGATCTGGGTTCCGTAATGACGGATCAAGTGGGGAAACCCGTTCATGTGGTCGTCGTGCATGTGGCTCGGCATGGCGACGTCGATCGACTTCATGCCGTAGGTGCGGCGGAGCTCATCGATGGAGTGCTCGACGAAGCGGATGCGGTCGGTGGTGGCCGTGGCGCGTTCGAAGTTGGAAAAGTGTAGACCCGAAGCGGAGCCATAGTCGATGAACATGGCCTTGCCGGAGTCGCTGATGATGGCGTAGAAAGATGACGTCGTCAGGTGATGCGCCACCAAGTGCGGGCTGACGGCGTAGGGGCGGTTGGCCTCGACCGGATCGTTGCCCGTCTGGAACCGGTAGTAATCGGTGAGGCGCCGGATCGTCTCGCGGATCCCGGCCTCAGGGTCTGGGAGCGGTTCGCCGTGAGAGGGACAGAGTAAGGCGGGTTTCTGCTCGAGCAGGCGCGCCAGCGAGTAAATCCCCAGATCGATGCCTTCCGAACCGCCGTAGTTCACCTGGGTGTCGAAGAGAGTTTGAATCTTGCCCGGGGCGTACATCAGATCGCCGGTGAAAGCGACCTTGCGGCCGTCGATCGAGGCGAGCAGCGTGATCGAGCCGAGCGTGTGTCCCGGAGTCGGGAGGATGAAAAAGTCGATGTGGCGCCAGCGGAACGTCGAGTAGTCGCGGAGAGACTGGGCCACGGGGATGTTCTCGACGACGGTGTTGAAGTCGTTGCGGACGTAATACAGGTGAAAGACGCGCCGGTTCCGCCAGAAATTCTCCGCGTCGGCAAACAGGTGCAATTCGTGCACCGGCACGGCGATGGGGATGCCCCGCGCCACCGCTTTGGCGTCGCCCTGGCACTGATCCCGGTGGTGGTGCGTGTGGAGGATCCAATCGACCTGGCTGATGCCGAGATCTTTGAGGTGATCGAGGACCTTGCCGGAGCCGAAGTCGATGAGGAGGCAACTGGAGCCGTCGCGAACCACATAAACGTTGGCGGTGTCCTCAAACCAGAACAAGTTCTCGGTAATCTTCCGCGGGACGGTTGCGGGGACGAAGCCGGCCGAGCGGTAGCGGCTCGCCGGGGCAGGCTGCTGGGCGGCGAGCGGCGCCGCTCCGAGGGCGCCAGCCTGCCGGAAGAAGCTTCGGCGGGTGGATCGGGCCATGAAGACAGCTATATACCCGGCAGGGCGCCCGGTCAAGCCGGGTCTGTTGCCGCCATGGCCGCCGGAGGCTACCGGAGCATCTCCATACACGCACGTGACGGCGGCTCGCCGGCGGTTCGCCGGACGAGGCGGACCGCCTTGGCTGTCCGATATTCGCGTTCGACTTCCGCTTGGGCGAGGGGACGGCCCAGGGGATCCGCCGCATCGACCAGCCATACGGGGCGCGGAGCGAGAGAGGCGGCCAGATCGGGCAGATCGTACAGGCCGAGGACGCCGCGAACGAGATTCTCGAAGACACCCTGGTGGACTTTGGCCTCGACGACGGCGCGATAGGAGACCAGCATTCCGTCGAGCGTCACGCGCGTGATCCGCTCGTCGAGCGCCGCGGCGTGGAGCACGGGAACGGCCGCAGCTGCCCGGCCGAGCGCGCAGAGGCGGGCCGGATCCACCTCCGGGCGCTGTTCCAGAAAGCCGAGCGCGTGCTGGAGGTCGCGGACGCGCAGGCCGACCAGGGGCCGGCCGATCAGCAGCCCGGTCATCGCGTTGTCGTAGTCGCCGAGCAGGCGGTTCCACTCTCCCCCTTTAGTTGCTTCGGCCGAGCGCGTCTCGCCCATCCCCCGCAGATCGACCGAGAGAACCACGGCGCCGGCCCGCGCCAGCTCACTGGCTTCCGGATCGGCGGCCGACTTGCCGCGCCCGTCGGCGAGGAGCACGGCGGGCTTCCTGCCGCCGCCTTCAGGTATGTAGAGCAGGGCGGGAACCGGCAGTTCCGGCTCGCTCAGGATGACCCACTTCTCGATGCGATAGCCGTCCCGGTCAATGACGCCGTAGGGTGAGGCCGCGATCTGGCCGGCCGGCTCCTCCAGGCCGAGCGCCCGGCGCACGTTGGCGAGGGAGAAGGGCGGACGCGAGGCGACCGCACGTTGGGCGCGACGCCGGTTCATCGTCTGAACCGTCTCACCGCCCAGGGACGTGACGACCTGGCCGGTCGCGGTGCAGTTGAGCTCCTCGCGCGTGGCGATCTGGATATCGGGCTCGGGAGCCTCATCCTCGGCGCCCTTCAACCAGCGAGCGAACCACCGATAGGCGGCCAGACGCCGCGGCTTCGAGTAGCCGTGGCCGTCGTCGGCGTCCGCCATCTGCATCTTTTCTTCGGCGCCGAGCACCCGGACAAGGTCGTCGACATCACCGGCACCTTCGACGACAAGATCCATGCCCTCGAAGCCCACGTCAGTCAGGTCGGTCACTCCGAGGGGCTGGCGGAGCGGATGCGCGACCGGGCGCGCGAGCTGGCGG
>JBBIMZ010000061.1:9525-11831 GCA_037444135.1 Solibacteraceae bacterium | reverse complement strand
GCCATCACTGCCAATTGGCGCGGCTCAATGCCCTGCGCGAAAGACTGTTGCACCTGGCTGAGCGTCGTCTGGGCCCGCGCGAACTCCTCCGGCGCGTAACGCGGGGCGCCCGCTTGCTCGGCCAGACGCACCGCGACGATCGCCTGGAACCGTTCGACTCGCAGCCAACCATTCGCCGCCGGCGTCTCGGCGAGACTGGCGCGCTCGTAGCGCAGGCCGCTCCGCGGCGGCTGGTAGACCAGCGGCGAGGGAAAGGCGCCCCGCTGGCGTTCCAGGCCGGCCGCGGCGCTGCCGAGCACGATCAGTTCACTCGGCCGCTCCACCAGAAAATGGGGTTCGGCGCTCACCAGCAGGCCGAAACTATCAAGCGGCGTGGTGGCCTTCAGTTGGGCGTTGGAGCCGTTCAAGACGATTTCGCCCGCATTGACAACGTGGCCTTCCGGCGAGACCGTCCAGAGCACATACGTGTTGAAATCCCCGCCGAAACCGATCGCCGGCTTCATCGCCTTCAGGCGCAGGTCAATCTCCGTGAGGCCGGGCCGGACGCGAACGTTCGCCTGACCGGTCGCGCCCGGGAGACGTTCGGTGGCCTGCAAGAGCAGTTTGACCGAGACGTCTTCCGGGAAGGTGACGGCGGCGAAGCGCTGTTCGGGCGGCGCCTCCTGCCAGGCGCCTGCGCACAGCGCCGCGCAACAGACCAGAACGGGCAGCAGCGTCTCTCGAGTCACGGCCAACCCTCAATCGTATCGTAAGGATGCGGCGTCAGGCCTCGCCCCGCGCGTGGTATTCTAAATGCTCGTCAGCGGACATGCCGCCACGACCCGCATTCCCCCGGATCGCGATTGCGCTGGGCTTTGAGGACGCCGGGAGCCTCCTTGCGCACGCCCGCGAAGAGGCCGAAACCGGCAGCAATTTCCTCGAGTTCCGGCTGGACTATGTGCGCGAGCCCGGTGCGGGGATCGAGGCGATCCGGACGTTTCGACAGCAGTATCCGGAATGCCTGGTCCTGGCCACTTGTCGGCGGCATCCGCACGGGGGACGCTTCTCCGGTTCGGCCGCCGAGCAGATCCGGCTCCTCGAGGCCGCAGTCGCCGCCGGGGCCGAGGCCGTCGACGTCGAGATCGAAACGGCCGAGTTCACCCCGGCAGGTCTCGAGAGGCTCCGCCGCGAGAGCGCCCTCATCATTTCCTACCACAACTTCTCGGGGACTCCGGCCATGGAGCCCGTGCTGCGTCGCATGGTGCGCATCCCGGCGGCCGCTTACAAGATCGTCACCACGGCGCGCAAGCCCTCGGATGTCCACCGCCTGCTCTCGCTCGCCCGCACTCACTATCGCGTTCCGCTCATCGTACTGGCGATGGGCGAAATCGGCTTTTTCAGCCGCGTCGTGGCGCCCATCTACGGCGGCCTTTACACCTACGCTGCCCCGGCTTCGGCGGCCGGCACGGCGGCCGGTCAGGTGACGGCGCACACGCTGCGCAGTCTGTACCGGGTCGAGCGGCTCTCGCGCGCCACTAAAATCTACGGCGTCATCGCCGATCCAGTCGGGCACTCGCTTTCCCCCGCGGTGCACAACCGGGCGTTCCAGGCCTCCCGCATCGACGCCGTCTACCTGCCGTTTCTCGTGCCGGCGGCGCAACTGCGGGATTTCTTCCGCTTGGCGGAGCGGTTGCCGGTGGCCGGCGTCAGCGTGACGATTCCTCACAAGGAGAAGGTGCTGCGGCACCTCGACGTGGTCGAGCCGCTCGCTCGGCGCATCGGCGCGGTCAACACGGTCTGGCGCAAGGCGGGCAAATGGCGCGGTACGAACACCGACGTCGAAGGAATTCTGGCGCCGCTCGGCAGGCTGTTGACGCTGAGCCGGGCTTCGGTGCTCGTGGCGGGAACCGGCGGCGCGGCCCGGGCGGCCGCCTTCGCGCTGGTCGACAGAGGCGCCAGGGTGACGGTGGTGGGCCGCAATCCGGACCGGGCGCGGGCCCTGGCCAAGGCTTGCCGCGCAGAGTTCCTCCTCCGCGAAGAGCTGAGCGGGCGGCGGTTCGACGCGCTCGTCCACGCGACGCCGCTCGGCATGTTTCCCCACACGGAAGAGTGTTTCTTCGAAGGCGAGATCCCGGCCGACATCGTCTTCGACATGGTCTACAACCCGGCCGAGACCCTGTTGCTGCGGCGGGCCAAAGAGCAGGGCAAGCAGGTGATCCCCGGCCTGGCGATGTTCCTCGAGCAAGCGGCGCGCCAGTTCGAGATCTGGACCGGCTGTGAAGCGCCTCGCGCCGCGATCGAACGGGCGGCGCGCGAGGCGCTCGAGC